>CAYGKC010000031.1:0-3693 GCA_964350585.1 uncultured Gammaproteobacteria bacterium | reverse complement strand
CAACTGCCTTGTTGTTTGCAAAAGAAGGCGCAAAAGTTATTGTTAATTATTTTTCCTCTGAAAAAGAGGCATTTGCTGTTGTAGATGACATTAAAAAAATGGGCTCCGAAGCAATTGCGATAAAATGTGATATTTCCAAAGAAAATGAAGTTATAGAGATGGTTAATCAAGCCACGGAAAATTTTGGTAAAATTGACATTCTTGTTAATAATGCAGGAATTGTTTATGATGTTCCGTTGCTTGAAAGAAGTGTTGAGCAATGGAAAAGGACATTGGATGTCAATTTGCTTGGAAATTTTCTTTGTAGTAAATATGCTTCTGAGCAAATGCTAAAAAGGACTGGTGGAAAAATAATTAACATATCTTCAACAAATGCGATAAACAGCTTTAGTCCCGATGCGATTGATTATGACGCCTCAAAGGCTGGCGTAATAACATTAACGAAAGATTTTGCAAAAGAACTTGGTCCGAAGATACAAGTTAATGCAATCGCTCCTGGTTGGGTAGATACTAATATGAATAAAGATTTACCTAAAAAATTTATTGAAGATGAAACGAGGAAAATATATCTAAAGAGATTTGCGCTACCAGAGGAAATAGCCAAGGCAATTTTATTTTTTGCAAGTGATGATGCTAGCTATATTACTGGAAGTATTTTAGTGGTAGACGGTGGGCACGATTAGTTAAACAACGAAAGGCACCGGCTTGAATTTTGCACAACACATCATATCTGGTTTCGCTAGACCACCCAAATGTTTCGCACTTCAGATGATGCCGAAACGTTCTGTGTAATATTACTCGATGGTTTTTCGATAAATTTATACAATATTTTGAATTGTAATTAGGTATGACTAAGGCAAAAATAATTATTGTTAATGAAAATGATGAAATAATCGGTTATAAAGAAAGAGGAACCTTAAACCGTTCGGATATTTATAGAGTTTCAGGATTATGGATTCAGAACTCCAAAGGAGAAATTCTTTTAGCCCAAAGATCATTCAGTAAAAAAAATGACCCGGGTAAATGGGGTCCTGCTGTTGCCGGAACAATTGAAGAAGGAGAAACATATGAATCCAACATTATAAAAGAAGCTGAACAAGAAATTGGTTTAAAGAATCACCATTTTCAAAAATCATTTTACAGATTTAATGATAGAAAACACAAGTATTTTGTTCAATGGTTTTTTGCTTTAGTCAACAAAAGAATAAATAAATTTAAAATTCAAAAAGAGGAAGTTGAACAAGTCAAATGGTTCACGAAAAAAGAATTATTAAAGGAATTGAAGGATAATTCTGATAAATTTCTACAATGCATAAAGGAATGTGTTGATTTTTTCAATAAATAGTTCAAAGCCCCTTACTGTCGAAATTGGGGAATGCCTCAATTTTCCAGGACAGGATCATTTCAATCAGAATAAAATCAGATTTAGAAATAATTACAGAAATTTGCTTCACAAGCTTCTCTTAATCGCCATGTTATGTGGAAATAATTTCAAGCAGTAAAGCAGAAAATATATAATATAATTTTTTAATATGGCAAACTACAAATCATCAACAGAAGAAGAAAAATGTATCTTTTGTGAAATCATCAACGGAAACATCCAAACTCCTGGCATCTTTTGGGAAGATGAGGAATTTATGGCCTTTTTATCTACATGGCCAAGCGTAGAAGGTTTTACTGTTGTTGTTCCTAAAAAACATTATGGCAGTGACTGTTTGGCTATGCCTGACGATGTTTTACAGAAATTTATTTTGGCAGCTAAAAAAGTATCCAACGTTCTTTTGAAATATTTTGAGGAGGTTGGAAGAGTCGGGTTAATTATGGAAGGAACGGGTGTTGATCATGCTCATATAAAACTCATTCCGATGCATGGAACAGGTCATATGAAAGAAGGAGTTTGGAAACAATATCTTAGTGGCAGATCTGACTATTTTGAAAAGTATGAAGGATATATAATTTCAACCGACGGACCAAAAGCAGATCCAGAAAAATTAAAAGATTTAGCAAAAAAATTAAGAAAGGTTTAAAGTCATAAACACTGTATATCTGGTTCCGTAAAAGAAAAAAATTAAATAATTTTTTATTTTTTAAAAAGCCTTTCAATTTTTTAAGAAAAGAGCCCCAAGCAGATTTTAATCCGCAAGGGGCTTTGAGACGAGACAAGTAGCCTCGCTCTTACTAGTCGGACTGCAACCTACGCATCTTCGGAGCCATAAATCCCACGAGTACCATCATGGCCACGAACTGGAAGAAGCTCCTCTCGACAGCCACGCCCCACCGGGGAGTACTTGTCATGAGTTGCCACAGGAAGTTGGAGACGGTCAGTCCGAGAAATGACGAAATAGCAGTTGTAAGCAGAGTTTTCATCGTATCCTCCTTAGTTAAGGTTCAATTTATCAGCAAAAATACTGATTTTTTAGTATAGCAGATTTCTCCTGCTATGTCAATCTAACTGGCCATAAATAATTGCAAAAGAGCTTTAATATAAGGTAAATTATTTATTTTTTCTCTTTTACTCCACCCAAATTTTGCCTTTCTTTTATTTTAAAATATAATAAGGGAAGAAAGGCAAAAACTTCAGATACACAGGATCGTTAGGCGAAATTAGCTAGACATAATAAACTAAAAATATGAAGCAACATAAACACATAGGCGTATATGCTTTGGCAATTAAGGATTATAGTGTGCTCCTTATAAAAAAAGCCAGAGGTCCATATACTGGCAAATGGGATCTTCCGGGCGGAGGTATAGAATTTGGTGAATCCCCAGAAGAAACATTAAAAAGAGAGGTTATGGAAGAAACTGGCCTCAGCGTATTAAGTCATCAATTACTAAATGTATTGTCACATTCCGTAAGTTATAAAAATACAAAGGGTGAAAATAAGGAAATGCATCATTTAGGGATAATATATAAAGTTATTTTAGATAATCCGGAAAATGCAAAAAAAGATGCCGACGGAGAAGATTCGCTTGGCGCAAAATGGATATCAGTTTCATCCATAAATAATGACAGCTTTTCGCCATTTGCAAGCCAAAGTATACAATCTTTTTTTAGGAAAACGGTCGCCCAGTTAACATTGCCTAACAATGAATAACTGGCTCACTCACTCCGCTATCTTTAAACATCATCAACACTAAGTGTGTAAAAAGTCTCAGCTCACCTTTTTCAGCATACTTGGATATCTTGGGCGATATTTTAAAGAAATATTTTTTTTATTTTTTGACAAAGAAAAGAGCCGTAGGATTACTTTCCCACGGCTTGAACACTTGCTAAATTTCAGCGTTATTTTTTTAGTTTGACCAAATATATCATGGTTTGATGTCCGGATCCTTCCACCCATTCGGTATGAATCCGGAAAATGACAAACCCTTCGGCCAGTTTCTTGTTAATTTTTTCTGTCCAATGTTCGTTGAAATGTCCTGCCCAGAGTTCTTCCACACCCTCAGCGGGAACATTTCGGTGAATTATTGCGGCGGGTTGAATCTTCGGATCACCCATTTCCTGTTCAACCTTTGCCAATGCTTCAAAAACATCTTTCGCTGTAACCGTTTTCATGTCTTTCTCCTTGAATTTGAGCTCTTTTTTAATAATTCTTAACTATTAAATATATCATATTTTTATAAATTTGTCAATAGCCGCGTAATGGGCCAATAGCTTGGCAACACCTAGGGTATAATGGAGGGGTTAAATAT
>CAYGKC010000030.1:0-4462 GCA_964350585.1 uncultured Gammaproteobacteria bacterium | reverse complement strand
ACTGCTGATCGCAAATACAATAATACCAATTCCTTAGCTGTCATTTTTGCCAGCATGCCTGTGTCAGTTCTGATTTCAAAGTCCATTATTGCCTCCTTGGAATTACCCCAATTCAAACCGACATCAATATAACATAAAAAATATTTTTTGTCAATTTAAACAAATTTAAATGCTTCAGACAGTCTGAAGCATTGAGAAAAAAACTTAATTTTACCACAATTTTTTGGCTTCTTCCCAAAAGGCATCATAGCCTTTATCCTTTTTCAACATATACCACCACTCGGCTCCCCAAAGGTAAATTTCATCAAAACCCGCTCTCCTGGAAAAACTGACATTCTTTTTAAACTGGTTTAAATCGACAGATTCAAACGCTTCATTTAAAGTAAGTTGAGAAAGGCTTTTATCCCCTTTGTGCCAGGCTTCCGCCTGCAATTCAGCAACAATAACCTTTTCAATGGGCGTAAATGATTTTACCAAATAGGCCTTACCGAAGTAATAAAAAGGTGGTAAAAACCATTCAAAATATCCAAAAATATTATTATAAACAACTTTATATAAAGTTGTGCCTAAGACATCGCCTCCTGATTTAGCAACAGGAAACCAGATACTGAGTTCACCGCTATCGGTAACGAGTATCGGCTTATCGGTTAATTCTTTCGCCAATAATATTTCTTCCTTAAAAAATTCTTTATCCAATGGCGGGCAAATTCCGAAGTATTTCAAATATGGTTCATTTTCTATCTGCCAATAATAAATGTTGGAATTACTATCATATCTTTCAATAACTTTTTTAACAAATTTTAACTGCCTTTCTTGTATTGTCTCGTCATTTTGATTTTTCAGCCATATAGGATCATGGCATTCCGGCCAACGTGGCAAACGTCGTCCGACAGCAAGAATAATATTTACATTCCTTTTCGAGGCTTCAGAAATTTGCCAATCCAAATCATCAAATTTATAAACTCCCGGCAATGGTTCTGTTTCATTCCAGTAGGCGCTAAGTCGGATATGATCAACTTTTAAGTCGTCCAGAATTGCCAGATAAGTTTCTTTCCAATCCAGTAATAATTCTTCGCTGGCATACTGCTTGCTGAAAGTTACGCCGTATTTAATTTCACTCTTGCTAAAATCCAAAAGAAATATTACAGCTGACAATACTCCCAGCACCGCTACAATTATCGCTAATATAATAAACTTCTTTTTCATAAATTAAATAGAAATAAATATCAGGCCTATAATAATTAGTGCCGTGGCGATTAATTTCTGAGCTAAAATTTTGGCGCTAAATTTCTCTTTTAAAACTTTTGAAAATTTCCATGAAATAGTCCCAATAATCAGCAAAAGAAAAATATACTGTACGCCCTGGAGCGCGTTAATCAAAGCAACACTTGGTGAAATTGCAATGGAATAATTTATGAGAATAAAGCCAATTGCTCCTGCTCCTTGACCCACAAGAAAAAGTGAACTTGTTTTTTTCTTAGGCTGTTTAACCTCGCGCTTAATATCCTTGCGATTATTAACAGAGAAAAGAAGAAATAGCGCTCCGATAAATGCGCCAATACGCGTCCAGATAAAACCGCTTATAAAACCCTGATCAATGAAAACATATTTATTCATGGTATAAGCAATGGCAAAAAACAGTGTTGAAATCAAGGCAAAAATATAACTTTTTCGACTTGCTTTCGCTCCTTTTTCCCAAGAAATTACAATAGTGCCCAAAATAATAAAGACTAAAGCAATAATACTTTTAAATCCCAAGGCTTCACCAATAAAAATCCAAGCCAAAAATAAAACCAAAACCGGCTGAATTCCTCCCATAAAGGGAGTAATCCTTGAAGCTTCATTATTATTCAAAGCCATAAACATAAAGAGCAGGGCAAAGGTAAAAAAAATTCCAGCAATAAGAGCAAAAACTATGCCATACAAGGTGCCTATATGAAAACCAAAGGGCATCAGAATCAAAGATAATAAGCTAAGTGCCGAGATAAAAAAAGCATATACTGCAGGGTTGGAAATTTTCTTTTCCAACAAAAACTTGTCTATAGTAATAGAACTAGCGTTAAGAAGATACGCGAAAATTGTTATGGGTAGCCAAAGCATACTTTTATTGTAATTTCTTATATTTTAGCACAGAAACATCCCATCACCAAAAGAATAAAATTTGTATTTAAGTTCTATCGCTTCCGCATAAGCTTTTTTAATAATTTTGATTCCTTTTTTCGAATCGCTTGAAGCTAAAGCGGATATCAACATCAGTAAGGTTGACTTTGGCAGATGAAAATTTGTTATAAGTCCTTCTACAAAATTAAATTTATACTCAGGATAAATAAATATATCCACCCATTTTTTTCCTGAAACAATTTCATTGCCTTGACTAAAAGATTCTAAAGTCCTGGCAGCCGTCGTGCCCACGGCAATTATCCTTCGACCTTCTTTTTTTGCCAGGTTTAATCTTTTAGCAACTGATTTATCTATTGAAGCAAGTTCGCTATGCATTTTATGTTGCAGAATATTTTCTGTCTTCACCGGTTCAAAAGTTCCTAATCCCACGTGTAGCGTCACAAACTCAGTTTTAATTCCGGCTTTTTTTAACTTTGAAAATAATCTTTTAGTAAAATGCAATCCGGCTGTTGGAGCAGCGACTGAACCGCTATTTTTTGCATAAACTGTCTGATAATCCTGAAGTTTTGCTTTGGTTTTTATGTAAGGAGGAAGAGGCGTCTCCCCCAAAGAAAATAATTTTTCTTTTTCACAATTAAATCTGACTGTTTTGACTTTATCATCACCTTTAATTATTTCAGCGGAGACTTTCGGAGTGATAAATATTTCTTCTCCGCACTTAATTTTACCTCTAAGCAAACACTCCCAAACGCATTGTTGGGAAATATTAGAAACACAAGAGAGCAAAAAAATCTCTATCTCTCCTCCTGTCTTTTTTTTGCCATAAATTCTAGCAGGAATCACTTTGGAATCATTAAAGACAAGAACATCACCTTCTTTTAAAATATTTGCAAGGTTAAAAAAATTATCGTGGCGGATAATACCGCTTTCCTTTTGCAGAATTAATAACCGCGCTTTGTCTCGCGGTTTTATTGGTTCCTGGGAGATAAGTTTTTTTGGAAGAATATAGTCAAAATCTGATAATTTAAACATGTTGACAAAAGATACTGTTTAAGATATAAATTAAAACTGCTAACACTATGAGAGAATAGCGATGATATCAGAAAGCTACTATAAAAAAGTTGATTTTGCAACAAAGTGGTCGGCAAGATTGTTCTTTGTTATTGGGGTTGTTGGCTTATTGCTAAAAGAAAAACTTTCCGTCTCTGGCCACTGTCGGCTATATAGCCATATGCCTAAACCTTTTTCTTTGTTGGCCACTCAATGGCTACTATCATTACCAAAGACATGGTAATTTTAACAATTGGTAGTGGCACAATATTTTTAACTTTCCCGCTTGAAACGTCCGGCGGGATTTTTTAATCCATTAAAAAACTCGATGAGGTTTATTGGCTTTATTGTTTTCATCAATCAAACGAAGTATTGTTTTAGCAATCTGGAAAGGAGAGCCCACTTGCTCAAAAACAAATCTTTCTTTCTCACCGGCAGTCTGTATAAAAACATCACCGTAATTAAGAAAAGTTGTAACCATTCCCTTTTGCTCTACCGTAACATCTTGGACCTTAGACAATTCCAATTTTGACACTACGCGGTTAAAAAGTCCGTTCTGCTCCCTATTAATAATTCGATAATTGGTAATTGTCCAGACATCAAGATAAATATCGGTCCAAAGAGTAAGGCAAAATAGAAGTATGGCCATGTAATATATAAAAATAAAAATCAAAATAAATGATCTGGCTACTTCATTTTCAAAATAAGCAAAATCAAATTGAAAATAAAATCTCATAAGCCCATAAATGATAGCGGGCAAAATTATCAAGAAAGCATATACTAAAAACGCTCTAAAAAAAATGTACCAGTGCCTTCTGATATGAATAACTATTTTTTCATCAGGGCGTAAATCAATTATGTTTTCTGTTTTAATCATATGTTTATCATACTAAAATCATTTGGCAAACCAAAATTAAATAAGGTTGTCGTCCAATCAATCTGAAGAAGCATACTAAAAGCGAAAAAAAGCAAAGTTGCAGAAATAAGGACATACAAAACAATAATCAGAATATTGGCAAGACTAAAAAATCCGAACCGCAAAAGGTGATAAATATTAAACAAACTGAATAAAATAAAAATAGCGCAAGCTGCCAAAAAAATATAAAAGAAAATTGAAATCGTTATTACCATAACTTTATTATAAGAGCTTATCCTGTAAATTGGAAGGGATCTCCATATTTAAATGCCTGTAAGCATGTTCAGTGGCAACACGTCCTCTCGGAGTCCTGTTAATAAATCCCATCTGAAGCAAAAAAGGTTCAATTACATCTTCTATTGTATCCATTTCTTC
>CAYGKC010000029.1:0-4925 GCA_964350585.1 uncultured Gammaproteobacteria bacterium | reverse complement strand
TAGCTCCTTGCCAATAGTCTTTTGCCAATATTCATCCTGTTCTTGCGATTTCATTTCTGAAATATATTTTCCACTATCTGGGTCAATTTGAATAGCTTCAAGCGGATAACCCTCTATGCGGACAGGACTGGCAGAGCTGACAAAAATCCTTGGCGTTACGACTATTGTTTCAAATACTTTTCCATCGGGATAGGCAACACAAACAAAATATTCCCAGCGTCCGCCTACTCTTTCTCCTAATTGCTTAACAATGGCAGAGTAATAATCAAAAACTTCGTCATCAGTCGCTCTTTCTTTGCCCGCAAAACGCCTAACAAAAATACCAGGTTGCTTTTCTTCAACTAAGCCGTCAAAATAAAGCGCGATGTCCATTGATAAAACCGGAGTGTTTAAAATTCTTGCGTAAGTCGTGGCTTTTTTACGAGCGTTTTCTTGTGCTGTTTTGCCATCTTCTTCAACATCTGGCAAATCTCTGTGGGGCAATCCGATAATTTCAATAGGCAATTTTGCCAAAGCGCCCTTCAGCTGCTCCAGCTTTGCTTTATTTTTTGTGCCGTAGATTAATTCCATAAGTTTTGTTTAAGTGGAATAGTAATTTCTTTAAAAAAATAAACAATCAATGAGTTTAATTGGACATATTTATAAACTTAATTGCCTTATTAAGAGAATCCTTAATATACGGTTCTCTATAAATAATATCCCAAGCGAGCTTTTTATACCCAGGATCACCGCTTTGCGCTTCAAAAATCCTTACATGGTCACCCAAAAATAAATTCTGCGTTAAAATTTTATGATGGAAATCAGGCAAAGGAAACGGTTCCGAGCAAAATGAATTTATTTGCCCGGCATTTATTAAAGTAGTCCAACACAATATATTATATTTTCCGTCTATCAACTCATACCCGACTTCAATTCCCATGCCGAAATCCGCATCATTTACTTTTGACAAAGCATCCATTGAGCGGTTTATGGATCCCTGCTTAGTTTCATCAGAAGAAAGTGGCTGATCAGAAACCAAACTTTGTGCCTCTACAGGTACTGTTTCAACCTCAAATTTATTTTCTTCAATTAAGTCTTGGAGAAATTTCAATTTATGTTTTGAAGTTGTGCCTACTGCTATTTTCATACTACTTAACCATATAATCCCAACCAGGTTGCCAGGCCTTTTTCTTTCTCCAATCTTCAGCAAAAGCCTGTTCCCATTCTTTGCCTTTCAATATTACATCAAGCGTTAATTGAGGAGCTTTATGAGCGACTATG
This sequence comes from uncultured Gammaproteobacteria bacterium, assembly GCA_964350585.1. Lineage (GTDB taxonomy): Bacteria > Patescibacteriota > Patescibacteriia > 2-01-FULL-39-33 > 2-01-FULL-39-33 > JBAYJM01. Next base: position 3,665 of record CAYGKC010000029.1, on the reverse strand, counting down.
GCAACAGACTTTCCGTCAAAATTTTTCTTTAAATCCTCCAGAAATTCAGAAATTCTTCTTTTTACGTCTTCATAACTTTCTCCGTTAGGAAAAGAATTCACAATATTCTGCTCCTGCATCGGTTCGACAATTTCTGAAGCCTCACCATTATAATCACCATAATTACATTCGCGCAAACGCGGATCTATGACAATAGGCACCTCATTATCAAAAGTTATTTTTGCAGAATCAACTGCCCTTTTTAAATCCGAACAAAAAACCACATCAAATTTTTTATTTTTGATTTGATCTTTTAATTCCAATGATTGCTTTTTTCCCAATTCAGAAAGTTCCACATCTTTCCAACCCGAAGATAATTCTTTTTCATTATCTGTTGTTGTTCCATGTACGAAATAAGTAATTTGTATTGGCATATTTTTGTTGTCAATTTAATTTTTCTATCATAAATATTTTAGCAGTAACTAAAATATTTGTAAATTTAATAAAAAAGGCCCTACCAGAACATTTCTGATAAAGCCTCAAATCCTTTTCAACGCCCCTAGATACGCCTTAAGCGCAGTTGTTCCTCGCTTCACTATTTCCGCAGACCAGCCCTCCTCTTTTATTTCTACTTTAATACCTGCACTCAAGTGCTTGTATCTTTCCTTGTCGCAGAGCAATTTTTGCTCTTCGTAAATCCGATGGACAAGTTCCAGAATTTCCTCTCTTGTTTTCATCATACCTCCTGCGGTGGTTTGCTAATAAGATACTAGCACATCCTGAAATTTTAACAATAAAAAAACAAACATATTTAGTTTGAATCTTAATTACTTACTTTATCAAATACTATCTAATACTGAACAGAATTCACTTTCAAATTTATCCGTAAAATTTTTTATTTCCTCATTAGTCATTAGTGTAACATTTAATTCTTGAGCTGTTTGAAAAATTTTTTTCTCAGCTTCTACTATTTTTTCACTATTATCTACAACTATTTCCATTTCCAAGTGATAGTTCCAATGATCACTGTACTTCAAGGCTATCTCAACACCTTTTAAAAGATAATTATGCCTTTTTTGAAAGGATCTCATAATTGATTTTGCACCCAAAAGCGAAAACAACCGTGCCGCCTGATCAAATTCCCTCGGGTTGATGTTTATCTCTATTTCCTTTAACGGACCATGGTGAATTTTTCCAGATTTATATACAATTTTGGCAGTTCTTTTTGAAACATTATTACATACTTTCAAAAGCTTATCGTCAAAAACATAAAACCAGACATCCTTATTATCATCGCCCAGATCTTGGGCCTTTGCACTCAAAATATTAAAAATTCTTTTATATTCTTGTTCAGTTAAAAGCGCTCTCCACTCAACTTCAATTTGAATATTTTTGTCATTCATATATTTAACTTTACACTTTTTTATCCCAGATTAAAATAAAAAGACGACCATTATCATGTAGGTTCTTCAAGAAGTTAATACCTGAAGCTTAGCAAGAGCATCCCAGTCATCATATAGTTCATCCGTAAATCAACCATCATTTTTTGCTGGATTTGCAAAAAATTTAAATTTTTATTAACCTAATTAAAGTGAATAAAAGTTTAAACTTAATCAAGGAGGGGCTTAAAATGTCTAAACTGGCTGTTTTACTGGTACTTTTTACTATTACATCAATTACGTTTATATGTGGGAAAAAACTCAACCGTAAGTATTTATGGTGTGACAAATTTCTAGCCATCCTTTGCAGGGTAGTGCGAATCAAATTCCTCTGCAAGTGCGGACATGTCTCGTATTGGAAAACTCGAATCAGAGAAAAAGGTATGAATGGAGTTTACACCACACGCAAAAAAAATTATTGCGCACAGTGCTTTACGAACGCAGTTATCAAATGTGCTTGGTGTGAAAGACCGATTGCTCCTGGTCGCCCAATTACCCTTTACACCCCAACTGAGGCCAATTTTCAAATCCCAGAAGGAGCTATTATTTACTCCGAGATTCCTGTCTTGCAATTGGTTGGATGCCTTAGAACTGATTGTGCAGAGAGCGGGCTTGACCGATCCGGCTTCTGGGAAATGCCAGGAAAAGTGCGGCGTGTAGCTTCACCTTTAGAGATGTGTGTGGCTAGTAACGATGTAGTTATTGTAAATGATTTGGCAGATCCGGCAGAAGCCATAAACATCGAAGAATTGGACAATTTGTGATGTAGCAGTTTACTTGTAAATTTACCCGGCGCAATGCAACTGATCATTATGCCGGGTTTTTCTTATGATTTTGTTCATATAGCTTTAAAATCAACTTGATAATCAGGAATACAGAGAGAGATTCCGTAATTTTTAGCTTCATCATATTGATCCTGATTTTTGCGATCAATAAAAAACACCTTATTCTTAAAAATTATATAATGATGAGAATCGTTTTTGAAATCTGCATACCAGGAGTGCTTCGGCTCCAAGGCATGGCTTAGCTCCTGAGCAATTTCCTCGGCCTGCTGAGGTGTCACTTCAACGTGGTGTAAAGTCCACTGATTGAGCCAAGGTGTTTTATGTTTTGAGGTTACTTCTTCAACTTTAGTGTTAAGAATTTTTACTTTTCTTAAAACATTTTTATCATCCAAAGATTCCTCAATTATGTCTCCTTTAAAATTTTCCATAATTCTTTTAGATTAATTTTATTCCTGCTTAGAGTAGCCTCTACTGCCCCTTTTTTGCTTTTACTTTTTCAAAGATAAATATATCGTCTACAGTTCCTTTTTTCTTTGGCAATCTAGTGTCAATAGTCAGCCACTCATCGCCATATTGAAAGTGCAATAGATCACTGTCTGGATTTTCAACTAACTCTCCATCTGGATGTTCTTCTTTTTGTTCGTTCCTTTCCCTTATTTGATCTCTGGCCATCTCAATGATATTTCTATACTCGGCGAGAACGTTTTCTGTTTTGCCAGTGATTTTTTTTACAATATCCTTCGCGATTTTATAATAAATACTCCCCCAGCTGAAAGGCGATTTTTTAAACTCTTCTTCGGTTTCTATCTCCTGCCAACATTTTTCTAAATCTTCCGTGTCCGCAATTAACTCTCCCTCACTGTTAAATCTAATTATAGATTTAAACTCAAATTCTTCTTGACCCCTCAAGGCGGAAGCAGTGCCATGGTAATCATTGCTCAAAACATATCCGTTATTAACTACGCTTTTACAAGGTATTTCCGGTGAGATTTGGGGATTTAACAATATTAAAATGTCCACTTCTCCAGGATCATATTCCAAAGCAGAAGCCTTATAACTTTCCAAACCGGCTTCTTTTAGTGCGGTAACAGCTTTCTCTTCTATGTCCACATAAATAACGCGGCTTTTTGGGAATGCAACTGACGGAGATGAGTCAGTTGAGCAACTAGGATAATAAACTACGTCGCACTTCGGCTTAAATTTTTCTTTATAAAGAAGATATTTTTCTATCAAATCCTCGCTGCCATTCGCTTCCAGTTTCTCATTCAAATCATCAAAAATTGCTTCCTCTTCTGGAGTGGCGTCACTAAATGTTCCAGCTTTTGGCTCATGGTCCATATTTATTAATTTATTTAGTTAATCTTTAATAATTATCCCATATTTTTTTTATTAATCAAATATTACTTCATACAGTGAGTAAATAATTTAACGTTTTTAATTAACATAAACAAGACTACAATAA
>CAYGKC010000028.1:2002-5492 GCA_964350585.1 uncultured Gammaproteobacteria bacterium | reverse complement strand
GCATAATAAAACATCTTTTGAGGATGTTTTTTAGTTTAAATAAATTGCAAATATAATTGACAATAATAGATAAAATTGATATTATTAAGAGTTAAAATAGTTGTTCTTTAAAACTTGGAGGAAAAAAACATGTGGGATCCATATGAATCTTTTAAAACGATTGTTCTGGATAACGGATTGCGTTTGCATATTGCGGTTTGGGATCGACCTTGGGAAATTATGGCCTTTAGAATTGGTAGTGGAGCATATAAAGATCCGCAAGGATGTGAAGGAGTTGCTCATTTTGTCGAGCATCTGGTTTCAGCAAACGTTAGTTGGGAAACTGATGAAATAGAAAAATTTTTTGATGAGCTTGGGGGCAATGTTAATTTAGGCGTTACATCATACTTGGATACAAGATATTCTTTTAAAGCTCCGTTGGAAAATACTGTCATTACTAAGGCAATTTCAATATTTGGCGAAATGCTTGTAGGCGCCAAATTGGTCAAAAGAATTGAAGAAGAGCGCCAAATAATTAAAAGCGAATTTAACCGCTCTTGTCCCTTGCCAATCTTTTACACCTTAAACTTGCATAGGTCTAAGGCGCTTTATGGCGAAAGCAGGCAAGGAAAAATTCCATGGGTGTTGGGAGATTTAGACACAATACAGAAAATAACTCCTACTGATATCCAGGAATTTTACGATAACCACTATTTCCCTGGAAATATGGATGTGATTGCTATTGGGGGAATGAATTTGGCTGATGTCAAGGAGAATTTTTTAAGAAGCCAGTTTTCATCACTTAAAAAAGGAGAAGAGAATTCAAATGGTATATATACTTACTCTCCTCCATTAGAAAACCGTTTGGAATTCAAAATCTCAGAACATTTTAGTGAGCAAAAAGGAAATAACTGTAATTACTATAGTTCTGCTGTTATTCCTGCTGAATTATCTTTCGTTTCTATCCAGATATTAGTTGATATGCTTAGCTTGAAACTTTTTAGAGAAGTACGGGAAAAAAGATCCTTAGCGTATGCTATAAATGTAAATACCCGAAACTATTTACGTTTGTATGAATTGAATATTGAATGTGCGGGAATTAATGCTGAGTATTTGTCAAGCATTGAAGATATTTTCAATAATTGTATTGATTCATTAGCATCGGATAATGAGTTGCTGGAAAGATGTAAAAGAACGTGTATCGCAAAAACACTAATGAGTGATCCAACCGCTAGTAGTGTGTGCAACTACGCTTTGGCGGATTTGTCATTATTTTCAAGAATTATTACAATTGGAGAATATATTGACAAAATACAAGGCATAAGCATTGCAGATATTGCGAAAGCCGTTGAATATCTTGCTGTTAAAAGGAGATATACGAGAATAGAAGTTCCTTGATTTTATTCCGGCATAACCAGAAAATGGTTGTGCCGGTTTTTTATTTGGAAAAAATCAAAATTTTATGGTAAAATACATCCAATGATTGATTTCCCATGCCCATAAAGAAAATCTCTTATAAAAAAATTAAGACAAAGTCTAAGTCTTTTAAAAAGGCGAATTTGTTGTTGTCTAAAAAATCTGCAACTTCTTTGGAGAAATTAAAAAAATACAAGTATATAGTTGATAGTGATAACGATGGTTTAAGTGATTTTCAAGAAGGATTATACAAAACTAACAAGAATAAGGCAGATACTGATGGTGACGGATTATCCGATTATGAGGAAATAAAAGTATATCAGACAGATCCGCTCGATATTGATACTAATAAAAATGGGATTACTGATGGTGATGAAGTTAAGATTGGCAAGAATCCAAGAGGTAAGGGGAGCTTGAGTGATATTTTCCTTGTCTCGAAGGAAAATCAAAAAACGAAGGATTTGGAAAAAAAGCTAGAAAAGATGAAACTAATCATTGATTCGGATGGTGATGGATTAACTGATTATCAAGAAAAATTATATGGCACTGATCCTTTTGATCCCGATACAGATGCTGATGGATTATCCGATTATGAAGAAATAAAAGTATATCAGACAGATCCGCTTGATCCAGATACGAATAAAAATGGGATTACTGATGGTGATGAAATAAGAATGGGTAAAAATCCAAGAGGTACCGGGAAATTAAAGGATTTGTTTATACCTTATTATGGTAATGGCTATCAGCCTGAATTTTTAAAAACTTCAAGGATGTTCTGGTACGGAATGTCTGCTGTCGTTATGAAGCTTGTGGTTGTAATGGCAATCGCTTTTCTGCCGCTAACTGCTTGGTTAACTCCCGATATAGCTTCTGAACAGTCAAAAAGAATAATAGAGTTAACAAACCGTTTAAGGGAAAGCATGAACTTGCACAGACTCTCAGAAAGTGAAACACTAAACGAAGCTGCAAATTTAAAGGTGCAGGATATGATTACTGAACAGTATTTTGCCCACGTAAGTCCAAAAAACAAAGGCATAGATTATTGGTTAAAAGGTGCTAACTATGATTATGAAACAGCGGGGGAAAATTTAGCGATGGGTTTTTCGGATTCGGCTGACGTAATTAATGCTTGGATTAAAAGTAAAACTCATTATGCCAACTTGATTGATTCTGATTTTACAGAAATAGGAGTTGCCATGGCTAGCGGTAATTATAAAAGTTTTGAAACTTCTTTTGTTGCACAGATGTTTGGAATGCCAAAGAATAAAGTTCAAAAGAGCAACGTTATAGTTAAAAAAGTAATTGAGAAAAGTGTTGAAACAGTTAATGTTGCTAATAAGGAAGTTCTTGGACAGAAAGTAGTTTCATTACCAATAAAACCTGTTATTGTATATCCCGAAAATGAATCTTATTTAAAAGATATTGTAACGTCTTTTAAAATCTTAGCTCCTGATGCAGAAAGTTTGACTGTTTATCTTAATAATCAAAAAATAGATACGCTACCCAAAAAAGAAAGCGAATTCTGGAATATGGAATTAATGCTTGAAGAAGGCAAGCACTCTTTAGAGGTAGTATCTTTTAAAAATAAAGCACATTCTACATCTACAGCTTTAGTTTTAAATATTGATAGATTGGCTCCAGAAATAGATTTAAACAAGACAAAAATTTCTGTTGCTGATTCAGTTGATGGTAAAGAAAAAGCAGTAAGGGTTGAAGCATATTTATCTGCTGATGCTGTTTCTGCAAGGGTGAATTTTGGGAACTATGATGTTTTACTTCAAAAAGATTCAAATGATGAATTAAAATGGACTGGAAGCGCTATTATTTTCAAGCAACAAGAAGAACAAATTTTTAATCCTGTAGTTCTTCCAAATATTACCGTAGCTGATTCTTTAGGAAATGCGCAAACCAAAGACATTGCCTGGGAGAATGTTTATCCCGTAAAACCTTCTGTTTTAAAACAGTATATTTACGCAAAAAATAGCAATTCTCTTTATGGTAAATGGCTATTTATGTTTAGCTCTATATATTTCAAGATTATGCTGGTTATTATTGTCATAACACTTTCACTATATATATTAGTAAAAATAAAAAC
>CAYGKC010000028.1:0-1902 GCA_964350585.1 uncultured Gammaproteobacteria bacterium | reverse complement strand
CGGGCGTTTATAGTAGATCCATATACTGGAAGCGATTTTGAAACTCCTCTAGGATTAGTAGCAATAACAGAGGATGAATTTGATGCAACTTCAACCTTAAATACTGTGTTTACAAAAGACGTAAATCCTTGGGATACTGATTCAGACTCAAATAGCGGCAGCTATTCTCTCAGAGGCAGAGTAAGTACAGTCAACGGCGGATCCTGGTTAGGTGTAAAACTTGAAATACCTTCAACTTCTACTCTTTACTTTCATTGGAAAATTCGTTCAGATTCTTTCCCATCTGAAAACCTTTTTTCATTTTATCTTAATGATGAATTAATCGAATCCATATCCGGTACTAGTGACTGGAAAATAAAGAAAGTTGATTTGTTACCGGGCATTCATTCATTTAAATTTATTTTGGATAGAGTTGCTCCTGCTAATGATATAACTGATGGCGCCTGGCTTGATGACTTTTATATATTTGATAATGAATTTTTCAATGAAATGGAAATTTCTGGAGAATCTTCAACTACGGCAGAATTTACTTTTAACGAAATAAATCAAGGAGTTAATTATTATCAAGTTTTAGTTATTGATGAAGCTGAAAATGAGTTTTTAAAGTGTCCAAGGATGTTTTTCAATTATGATAGCGTTGCTCCTACTGTCGTCCTGGATAATTTGCCTTTGACGGAGACCACTTCTACTTCAGCATCGATTACAGTTGGGGGAGATGATGTAATCTCATACAGATATAGTTTGGATGGATATGATTATAGCGTAGAAACATCAACCATAAACAATCTGCAACTGTCGGATTTAGCTGTAGCTACATATACCATTGCGGTTATTGGCAGGGATGTGGCGGGAAACTGGCAACAGGAACCAACGCAATTTATCTGGAGTGTAATTGCTATAAATGAAGAACCTTTGCCCGTTACGCCTGTATATACAAGCAGTGGCGGAGGCGGGGGATATGTTCCACCTCCTATAATTGAAGTAACCACAACAACCGAAGAAATTGCAGTTGAAGAAGAAGAGCCGGTCGAGGTAATTATTCCTCAGGTTTTGGGCGTTAAAAAATATTCCAACGGAGTATTGCTCAGATCAGAAACAAATTTTAGAATTTATTTTTTGATTAAGAATCAAAAGAAATATATCAGTAATTTAATAGAATTAAAAAAATATAAAGGCATAAGAATGTACAATGCAACTGATGAAGAAATTTCTGCATATCCTGATTTTTTGCCGGATGGAACCCTTTTAAGGGGACCAGATTTTAAAATTTATGTCATTAATGAGGGATTTAAAAACTATATTTCTACTCTTGAGGAGTTAAAAAAACATAAAGGAAGTAAATTAAACAATGTTTTGCAGGAAATAATTGATCAATATCCTGATGAAATTAAAGACAGTGTATCACAGTCTAAACCCATTTATCCAAACGGAACTCTTTTAAGAGGGCCGGATTTTAAAATTTATGTATTAAATAGTGGCAGTATAAGACACATTCCTAGCTTGGAAGAATTAAAGCGTGATTATAAAAATAAGCCTTTTATCAATGTGACAAATGATGTATTAACCCAGTTCACAATACAGTTATAAATATAAATGAATTATAAAAAGGTTTTAGATCAAAATGAAAAGGTGCTATTGATTGTAGGTAGCTCATGGTGGCGTTGGTTTTGGTCTTTAATATTCTCATCATTATTTATTGTATTAGCTTTTTTGCTGTTGTATCCGCTTTTTTCAATCGGTATATGGGGAGTGATAATATTTTTTGCCTTATTAGTATTTGCTTTATTTATTTTGGTTAGGGTATACATATTAAAAAAAGGGAATATATTTGTAATGACCAATAAAAGAATTTTTGATAACTATAAAAAGAGAATTTTTTCAAAGGAATGCATAGAATTAGAA
>CAYGKC010000027.1:0-8061 GCA_964350585.1 uncultured Gammaproteobacteria bacterium | reverse complement strand
ATGGCTGAATACGACAAAATAGCAAAACAATATACAAGCAAGGCATCAATTCATCAAATTTATGCCATTGATCCGACTTTTTATGATGTTTTGGGTGATGTAAAAGGATTAACTGTTTTAGATGTTGGCTGTGGCAATGGATATTTCACTGAGAAAATTAAGGAAAAAGGCGCAGCAAAAGTTATCGGTGTTGATATTTCATCTGCGATGCTCGAATTGGCCGTTGAAAGAGAGAATTTAAACAAGCTCGACATTTCCTATCTACAGCATGATGCTATAAAAATGCCAAAGATTGGCGATTTTGATATTGTCACCTGTACTTTTTTGTTTCATTATTCTAAAACCAAAGATGAGCTTTTTTCGATGATAAAAAACTGCTTTGCAAATTTAAAAGGCGGAGGAAGATTAATCGCTATCAACCATAACCCTGACCACCCCACTTTCAAAGACGAGAGATTTGATTCCTGCGTTTGCGCACCAAGAGAGCCTATTGAAGAAGGTGATGGACTAACAGTCAGTATATTAGGTAAAGATAAAAAACCAATTTGTCAGTTCACAAATTATTTTTGGAAAAAAGAAACTTATAATAATCTATTTTTGAGCGCAGGCTTTAAGAAAATTAAATGGCATGGTCTTAAAGTTTCTGAAGAGGGAATAAAATTGTACGGCAAAGAAGCATGGAGGGGTTATGAGGAGAAATCAAACATTATAATTATTGAGTGTTTTAAGTAATTTTTTTGTTTTTATTTAAAGTGTATTATTGATATAATATTAATATTACAAAATTTATTGAACTATGGAGATTAGATCTCGTTTTCCCTTTTTTCGCAAAAACAATTACACATATTTGGATTCTGCAGCTACAACACAGGTGCCTGATGTTGTAATTCAAGGAATTTCTCAGGTGCTTGAGTATAGGGGGAATCCGAATAGAAGCGCGCATGTTACGGCAGTTCGTAATGAAGAATTGCTAAATGAAGCTCGAAACAATATAGCTAAATTTTTATCTGCTCAAGCTCAGGAAATAGTTTTCTCCAGCAACGCCACCGGCGCCATAAATCTTGCGGTTGATTCTATCGCACATTTAATAAAAAAAGGGGATGAAATTATAATTTCCGTTGCAGAGCATAATTCGAATATTTTGCCTTATTTAAAGTTGGTTAAAAATGGAGCAAAAATTAAATTTGTCGGTATTAAGGATGGAATCATAGACACAGATGAAGTCAAAAGTTTACTAAATGGAAACACTAAAATTGTAGCTATAGCCCATTGTTCTAACGTATTAGGTAACATAAATAATGTTGAAGAAATTGGAGACATAATAAAAGATTTTAATGAGAATATTTTTTATTTTATTGACGGCACTCAGGCTGTGGCCCATGTTCCGGTTGATGTTAAAAAAAATAAGGCCGATTTTTATGTTTTTTCCAGTCATAAAATGTATGGTCCTGACGGTGTAGGAGTTTTGTATATCAATAATTTTATTCATCATCTTTTGGCGCCTATACAGGCAGGAGGAGGAACTGTTAAGAATATAGCAGTCACATATGGTAGAGATAAAGATATTGTTTCTCCAGAATACCATCAATCCCTCCAAAAACTTGAAGGCGGAACGCCAAATACATCAAATATTTTAGGACTGTCAAAAGCTGTTAATTATATTCGTTCAATCGGTATAGAAGAAATTAGAAATCATGAATTAAAACTACTCGTACACTTGCTTGATGGCTTAAAAAAGTTTGAAGAAATAACTGTTTTTGGTCCAACGGATTTGAATAATAAAATTGGATTGGTGTCTTTTGGTTTAAATGGATACTCTGTAAAAGAATTGGGTGAATTTTTTGCAAAGAAAAAAATTTGTGTTAGATATGGCGCGCACTGCGCTTTTCCATTGGCTGAAAAGCTTGGCCAGGAAAGTTTGCGTGTTAGCTTTGGTATTTATAATGAGATAGAAGATGTCGATCATATCCTTGAGGAAATGAAATTTTTCTTCGATAGTAAAAAGGGATTAGTTATTAATCAAAATTTAGAATTATTAAAAAATAATGTTTTTTATAAAAATACAGTAATTGTTCATTCATTTGAATCAATTTTAAATAATATTTATTCATCTATATATAGTGATGATACAGAGGTTATTGTAATGGGGGGTCATTTTTTGGCTATTCCCGATATGCAAGAAAATAAGTTTTGGCCCAGTATTAAGTCAATACTGCCGGAACGCCTTCATCCGCTACTTGAGGAATTTGGAATGAAGGATTTTCCTGTTTTTACTTGGAAGTTGGCTTGCAAAATAGTATCTTCTTTAAAATTAAAAGGTATAAATGCCAAACTTTTGATTTTAATTAACGATACAACTGGTATTAATGAACTTCGCCTTTCTTCTGCTAATAAACAAATACGTACTGCTGAATCTTATAGAAATGAACTTGTCACAGAATTTTCTTCAAATGGAGATAATGGAGATATTTGCGATGAATATTTTAAAATTTTAAAAGAAAGTAGACTAAGCAAAAAAGATATTGTAAATAATGGAAAAGATTTGTTTTTTAGAGAGAGTATTTTGAGATCAAATTTTAAAAAATTTATTAGGGAGAATAAGGAATATTTTAGTGGAATTATTGACTATACTACTGATAATGAAGAAAATATTGATTTATCAATAAATATTCTAGATAACCAGCAGGTAAAGGTATGTAATTTTCAAACATTTAATTCAAAGACTGGAGGTAAATTTTGCATTGTAGAATTGGCACAAATTATGGCAGAGCTGTTTGGTAAAGCTGAAAGTATAAAATTTGATTATATTTCCCAAAAAATTAAAATTAAAAAAAATATATCTAAACATAAATTGTTGGTATCAACTTCTCCTATGATGTGTGATAATGCAGTTGTTAGGGGGGCTGAATTATACATAAAAATATTTTTGCAGGAGCAAAATTCTGGATCTTTTAAGTTCTTTAATATTCCACTTGGCTCCAATTCTGAAAGAGATTTGGCTATTGGAACGGAAATGAAATATATTTCTGATAAAGGAATCTTAGAAGAAATTAATTTGAGTACAACACCAGATCTTGGAGAACTATGGAAAATAATTGAATACAATTTGCTTTATAATGCAGAATCTTATTTTGAAGAGATGCAAAATACTTTTAAGAAGATTGGAATAAATAAAGAATCAAAATTATTAGATACCTGTGTTGGTCCAGGTTTTTTTGCAAAAGAATTGTTGCAAAATGGTTATGATCTTAAAACAGCAGATATTAGCGCAGAAACCATAAAGCCATTTATAAACGATTTAATAGAGATGGGAGTTGAACATAAAGTGACAATTACTCCTTGGATTAATTTGACAAAAAAATTTAGAAAAAATAGCTTCGATATTTTGTTTAATAGGGGAAACGCTCTTATTTATGCGTCAGGAGGATGGAATGATATGAAAAAAGTTACCCAGTCAAAAACTAAATCCGTACTGCTTAAAACCTTAAAAATATACTACTCTTTATTGAAGCCGGGTGGCTTTTTATATGTAGATAAATTTAAAGATTCTGAAATTCCAACAAGAAAAGTTGCCGCTAGACTAAATATTAAAGATATTAATGAACAAAAAGATTTAATATTTTCAGTTGAACGTAAGCCCCAAGAAAATATTCGCTATGCGCAATTTATTTTAAAAGATAAAAATAATAAAGAAACACATTTTGCTACTGGCTTAGCTTATGATTTAAGTGAAACAGAAATGGAAGAATTGTTATATAAAGCGGGATTTTCAAAAGTAGAAAAATTAAATTTAAAAGAAGAGAAAAATTTTGTTGTTTGGTTGGCACAAAAAGGTTTTGAAGATAAAAGTTTTTTTAAATTGCCAATATAATTCTATTAACAAATTATGGAAAAGTCAGAATTCAATAATAGTTTGGAAATTAATAACGAGCCAACTGGTGATGAGATATGGGATTTTTGTGTTAGGAATTTTTTATATGACAAGCAAAGATATGTAAAAGAATTATTATCTCTTTTTGACCGAATTGGAATTACAAAAGATTCTTCAATTGCAGATATTAGCGCAGGGGGAGGGTTTCCTTCTATTGATTTGGCAAAATTGGGATATAAAGTAGATGCCTTCGATGGTTTTAGTGGTGATATATTTAGAATTAATGCAGAGCGAGAACTGGCTGATTTGGAATGTAGAAAAATGCTATGGGCAGAGATTCCAGAGTTGATTCCGGCTAATAGCTATGAATTTGTTTTTTGCCGAGGAAACTCTTTTATTTTTGCTAGTGGGGGTTGGGATGCAAAAAAGGATGTTGATATAAATAAAGCTAGAAATGATTATCAAAAAACTATGCATGTATTTGCAAGCATTATTAAACCCGGAGGTTATTTGTATATTGATAAATTTAAAGATAGTGAAGAGGGCCATCGTGAAAAATTAGCCACTATAAAGGTTGCTGGAGTAGAGCAAGATTTGGTTTTTTCATCTAAAAGATCTAATAATATTAGGCAGGTTTATATGGATAGGATTATAGAAGATAAAATTGTTAAGCGAGAAAATAGGACAACTTATGATTTATCAGCCGAAGAGTTAATTTCATTTATGGAAGTAGCTGGATTTGATCAAATAAGCCAACTTCAATTAGCGGAAGAAAAACATTTTGATGTTTGGCTGGGTAAAAGAAATAATAATTAAAGCAAAAAAATTATGAAAGAAGTATATAAAACACGCGCAGTTGAAGAAAGAGAAGCAGAGGATATTTTAGAAGAAAACGAGGAAAACGAAAAAGAAAAAAGAATCATAAAAAATATTGCTCTTGTTGATGTTGGTAGATCTGGTGGGGGAGAAAAGCAAAGTTATAAAGAAAATCAATTTAATTTGGCCTTGGGTTATTTAGGAGCCATGCTCTTAAAAGAAGGGTATAATTTATCTATTTTTCAGGAGTATGCCAATAAATCAAAAGAAGAAATTTTGGAAGGTCTCGAAGATTTTTCTCCTGATTTAATTGGATATTCGAGTTTTTCATATCAGTTTAAGGAGACCTTAAGATTTAAAAAGAAGGTTGATAGTCTTTTTAAGGATAAAAAAGTAAAGTCTGTTTTGGGAGGTATTCATGCCAGTACTTCTCCTGAAAACGCTATAGACAATTTTGATTACTTGGTTTTTGGAGAGGGCGAAGAGACTTTCAAAGAATTACTCCAGTATCTAAATAAGGAAACTGAAAAAGAAAAAAAAGATATTAAAGGAATTTTTTACCGCGATGAAGATGGCAAAATGGTTTTTACGGGCAAAAGAGAAAGGATTGCTGATCTAGATAAGTATGGAGATCCAGTAAGGATTTATTTTGAATTGAATAATTCAGGGATGGTTAGTCCCATCCCTGATTGGGTTACTGGATTTGCCCCTATTGCTTTTAGTAGAGGTTGTGTTAGGGCATGCAAATTTTGCACCAATAAAGAAACTTTAGGCGCTGGTAAAGATGCAAGAGCTATGAGAAAGCCGGAAAAAATTGTTGATGAAATTGAAAGGTTATTTAATGAAAATAAGATTAATTATTTTTATTGTCATGAGGAAGATTATACTTATGATGATGAATTTATGGGAAAAATATCTGACATATTATTAGAGCGTAAAAAAGATGGAAGAATTGGAGATATACATATTTCAGGCATGGGAAGTGTAGGATCTTTTTATAAGGATGGAAAGGCAAATAAAGAGTTGATAAAAAAAATGGCTGATGCAGGATTTGGTATGGTAGCTTTGGGAATAGAAAGAGTTACGAATAAAGATTTAAGCAGTCTTTATAAGGGTACAAAAATTGAACAAATAAAAGAAGTAACTCAGGAATTATTTGATCAAGGTATTGTTCCGGTATCACTATTTATATATGCTTTGAAAGGGGATACAAAGGAGGAGCTGGAAACTATGGTTGATCAGGCAATAGAAATTCCTGCTATAAGATATAGGTTTGCTCCAGCATATCCTTTAAAAGGAACAGAATTAAGAAAAAAAACAGCCGAGGAAGATTGGATTGATCTGGAATTTAAAAAAGATGATTATGCTGATGCTGAAAAGCCAGTTTTAAAGACGGCATTTTCGCAAAGTAGGGGTGATGAAGGATATCAATATTTACTAAATTTCGAAAAAATGGCTTTAAGAAAGATATACTCTTCGGTTGAATATGGCAAAAGATTGGAAAAATTTATAGAAAAAACTGGAGATAAATTTAGAACTTATCTAACTGTAACCTGGAAAGAAACTTTGAGAAATGAATTAGGTGAGGATCTTGATTTCAAATGGTAAATTACTATATTAAAATTCCAATATGAGACAAGCCGTTAGAATGATAATTATTGAAGAAGGAAAGGTATTATTAATTCACAGGATTAAAAATACAGAGTATTGGGTATTTCCCGGTGGCGGAATTGAGGAGGGTGAAAGCCACCAGCAGGCGCTTAAAAGGGAGGCCATGGAAGAACTGGGAGTAGAGGTAGAAGTGGGAGAAAAAGTTTTTGAAGAAATAATGAAAATTACCGATATGCTTGATTGTCAGAGTTATTTTTATTTATGCAAGATTACCGGCGGAGAAATCGGCACAGGTAACGGTCCGGAGTGGCAATCAGACGGAGGATATATCGGCCAGCATCACATAGAATGGCGTAGTATTAATGAATTAGGCAAAATTGATCTGAAGCCGGATTCAATTATGAATCTCCAACTATTTAAGGTATAACTTTTAGTAAATTAACTTGAAATTTTAATATTTAAAAGGTAAAATAACTCTGTTAACAACATCGGAGAATAAGGAGGGTGAGTCATGGCATACCATAGGTATAGTAAGCCGGCAAAGATACTGCCGCCGGTCGAAGTGAGGGAGGTTCCTTTTAGCAAGAAGTGTCAGCCTGGCACAATCAAAAGGAGGAAAAAACAAAGGAAGGATTCTTCCTCAAGTCTAAAATCAAGGCGATAGTTGTAGTGCATTTTTTTGTTCGGTGCGGCATCAGTTTAGTCGCACTTTTTTATTAGAAATTAAGTTTAGAATAAATAAATGAAATTTTTTGTTATCAAAATAGTAGCTGTACTAATTCTTGTAGCCATTGGTTTTTTATTTGGTGTTTATTTGGCAAAAGTAAATAACAAACGGAGCGAATCTTTTCACTATTCACATATCACGCAAAAATATTTTTACGAGAAAAATTTTAACGGTATTGCTGACTGTAAAGATGGATACGATGAATCAATCAGGGGAATAATTGTTAATCATCATCTTTTGGCTTCAAAATTAATGGCTGAAACCTTCTGCTTCGTGGCTTCAAAGAAGAAAATGACTGTTATTGTTTTAAGTCCGAATCATTTTATGATTGGTCGTGGACTTTCTACAACTGGAATAAACAGTTTTTACACTCCTTATGGAATTTTGGAAACTGACAAGGAATTAATCCAAAAAATGTCCGAAGATAATATGGTGACAATTGATGATGATCCCTTTAAGCTTGAACATGGCGTTTATAATCTTACGCCTTTTATAAAAAGAACATTGCCAAATGCGCGAATAGTTCCGATTATTATCAAAGATAATATTACTCAGAAGGAAAAAGAAATTTTGATAAGTTATCTTTCTGATTTATCTGAAAAATATTTGATTGTAGCTTCGCTTGATTTTTCACATTATTTAATTAACGAAGAAGCTGATAAAAAAGACGCGCAGACGTTAGAAATTATTAATAATTTAGAGTTTGAAAAAGTGCAAACCTTAAATATTAATAACAATCCTGACAACGTTGATTCAAAGCCTGTCTTGGAAATTATACTTGCTCTAATGGCAAAGCAAAAGGCAAGTTTTACCTTATTGGGACATAGCAGTTCAGCTAAAATATTTAATAATCCTAATACGGCTGAAAACACAAGTTATATAAACGGTTATTTTAGAAGAAATTAATTGTTATTTGGTTAAAAATGTTTTATTATTAAGTTAATATATTAAATAAATTAAAAAGTATGGTAACCTCAGCTTTTAAAAATTTTTCAGCGCCGGAAAAAAATCCAGGGAATAATAAACCCTTAAAGCC
>CAYGKC010000026.1:0-10037 GCA_964350585.1 uncultured Gammaproteobacteria bacterium | reverse complement strand
TACCACGTAATTAAAATAGCATCCATTTTTGTGGATGCTATTTTAATTATAATGAGCATCATTGAGGGAATCGAACGGGTGGCTAGCTGAGCAAGGAGTTCGACGGAAGGAGAACGACGTAGCGAAGCTATAGCCGATCCGAGCTGGCGCAGGATTGGCGGCCACCAGGACAGAAGAAATCACCAATTTTTGTAGGCGATTTCTGTCGGAATTCCCCGTAGGGCTACCAGTTAAACTAAAACACTTCAGATTTTTCTGAAGCGTTTTAGTTATTACGTAGAATACTGAATTTTCTTGAACCTCTTTCGCTCTCCCATAGCGACTAGGAGGTTCAACCATTTTGGATGCTATTTTATTTATACAAAAATTCTTAAAGTGATATAGCGGATAACACTTATTGAAAATAGTGGAATCAAAAAAGTTCCGCATGTCAGATTAACCATGCGGAACCGGGTGGCAAATAACTTAAGGTGCTAAATAAATTGGCGGAGTCACGGAGCAGGCACAAGCCAGAGCCATTCTTCCTTATCAAAATCATGCCCAGACCAGCTAAAGCGAGATCTGCCATCCGCAAGCAAACAGGGGAAAACATGGTTACCATCTGGGGTGACCCACGAATTATCGGCTATTCCAATGTGATTTGTGCTGTTTGGTTCATACTCAGCTAGGTAAGCCTGTTTCCATTGTCCTTTATGTTGTTTTGGTGGGATGCCATATAACATTTCAATCGCCCGCTTTACTGCATCAATGTTTGATTGATAACCAACCTCCACGAGCATAAACTCCTTAGTCTGCTCACCTGTAAGAACTTCTCCTCTGTGTTTCCATCCTCTTTTGGAGTAACCCCATTCCTTGACTATTCCGAGCGGAGTGTTATTAGCTTCATTGGCTTTAAGTGTCAATGTAAAGCGTTCTCCTACCTTAGGACATTGTTTCTTACTCACGTGATGTTTTCTCCTTTCGTAAAGTTTATACGCCAAACAATTCACATTACATTATAAAAAAAATAGATAATTTTGTCAAGAAACGTAATCGTCTTAAAAAAATCAGTTGTTTAAAGTTATAAAAAAACCACCTCAATCTTTCGAGGCGGTAATTAACCAATTTATTTTATTCATTTTCCTCCCAAGAGTATTCTAATGAAAAACTGTCATAAAGTTTGTTGCCATACTTTCTAATGAAATCATGGCATTGTTCATTCCCATAATCTAGGATTTTCAAATGACCATCAACCCAACAAAAATTTTTAGGATCTAAAAGACAGTGACTGTCACAGAAGGCTTCTTTCATTGAAGTAAGGCTAATAATTTGACATGCGAATTTAGATCGTTCCATATTTAATGGATCGCCTGTCTTTTGGAAATTTATCAAACCTAGTAATGAAAAATATGTTGGTAGTAAGAATCGATTTTTGGTTTCTTTATATAACCGACGTTCCCAGATATTTGCCATTATTCCCCTAAATAATTGGCTACCTAGGGTACCCGGATATTTATAGCTCCAAAACATTTTTTGAAAAATTTCTGGTTTGGCACGCAATGACTTATTAAATAACCACTTTTGAAGATATGAAAGATCTTCAAACAGATTTTTTAGGGCAAAAATTGGATTAACGACCGGCAATTTAATTGCCAATATTCCAATTAATAATACTGTTCGAGTCCGACCTCTGCAGATTATCATTCTCAATCCTTTCTTAAAAATTGTAGTTAAATGTGCTGATACTTCAGTATGTAATTATTGTATTTACTTGTCAATAAAATCAACTTTAATATTAAAGTTAATAATAGTAAATCTAAAAAAAATCCCAGCAAGTTTTGCCGGGATTGAAAGTAGTAGTTATCTGTTTGCGTAGCATTTACGGATACGTTCCGTGAGTTCGTTTATCTCATTTGCAGCATTTTGTAAGGTATTACACATGTCTTCAATTTCTTCAGCAGTTGACATACCTATTGCTCTGATAAGCACCAGGTTTGGTTGTTCTTTTAGTAAAATAGCGCGATTTGCCATAGCCTTAGTGAATTTTTTCAGGCTTTCTTGTACTTCACTTACGCTAGAAGATCTTGGCTCTGTAATTTCCATGCCTTCATTTTTGAGAATCCGCCTTACTTCTTTTTTTATTTGCTCATAGCCAATTTTCTTTTGCAGAGCTGCTTGGGCAAATGTCAGTTGCATCTTTTGCGGAAGTTTGGAAATTTCAACGGCGATTGAGAACTTCAGGCGTTTGTTTTTGGGAATTTTTGAGCTTAGCATGGCAAAAACTTCGGGAATCAAGTCAGCCAGCTTTAGGTAGTTGTTGACCCAAGAAGGCGAACGACCAAAATTCAAAGCTATTTGACTGTCATTCATTCCTGAATTGTGAAGTCGCACAATGCTGTGAAAGATATCATGGGTGACGTGTTCCTCTTTTAGGTGATTGGAACGCAGTTGGGTGGCGAGTCTTTTATTTTCATCTTGGATATCTTCTTTAATAAAGACAAGCAACGGCATGCTTGCTTTCATACAGGCGCGCCACCTTCTTTCTCCATCGAGAAGCTTTGCAATGGCTGTTGAATGGTTTGTAATTGGAGTTATGTTTACCACAAGCTCTTGCCCATCGTTGACTAAGCTTGAAATTAGCTCATTCATTTTCTCTTGATCGAAATTTTCCTTGCCTCGTGGCTGTTTTTCATCCCTGATGATTAGCTTAGGATCAATGTATAGTGTTTGCCCGATGTAGTCATAAAGATTAATCTTATGGCGAGGCCCAACGTACTTAACCTTATTGTTTAGGATCTTACCCTTGAATTGGGGCAGGTCTTTATGTACCTCATCCATGCATTTGCATATTAATTGTACTGCAATTTCTGAGTTTTCCTGATTGCAAGACATAATGCTCTCCTTTTCATGGATTACATGCGTAAGTTGTTAATGAACCAAATATATCCCTCCATTCTTATCTAAAGTTAGAATATATAAAAGAATTTGTCAATCTTGAACTATGTCAATATTTTTGTTACTCTAAGTCAAATGGCATTTTCAATTTTGCACATTAGGGGGTAACAACTGGAGGGAAAAACTATGTCACCCGGACAGTCTATGGATGAATACCAAAAGAACATGGATGCCGTTTATCGTATTTTGACAAAGAAACCGCTTTTGGTGGTGGAAACACTGGCAAAAGAGGTGAGGAAAAAAAAGTCAGGCTATGACTATAGGGGGTTTGGCGCAGTCGCATTAAAAATGGAATTAAATCTAATGCTTTACCAAAACCCCAGAATGTTTTCTGCAGAGGAATGCGTAGGGGTAGTGCTTTGGAAGGCTAACCCCCAAATTGTTAATGTGGTCAAGAAAGATCCATATCATGGTTTTAAAGGCAATTCCGGCAATGACGCAGTTTTGCAAAAAGAAAAGCGTAAAAACGCATTTTGCAAAAACTTATCTTTCATTCAAGACAGGAATGAATTAATTCTTTGTATCCTAGAAGAAAATAAGTTTAGTATGTCATACGCCGATCTTTGGAAAACTGTTTTATCTCAGGCAAGAAAAATGGGATTTAATTCCTTTTTCTTATCTGAAGAATATGTCAAAACCTGTGTAAGTATTGTATTAAAACAGTTGTTTAACCGAAAGATAATAAAGTTTGAGAACTTTGGTGAAAACATAAGACCGGATAATCTTTCGGAACTCCACTCTTTCAGGATTGCTTCAGAAATAGAAATAGAAACTCAAAACGAAGCTCCGGAGGAACTGGAAGAAGATACGGAAGAACCCGATTTCAATGATCCGGAAGTAATTGCAGCTGAACTTTCCAAAGAAAAAGAAAGAAAAAAAAGAGGACTTCCCAGTGAAGGATCCTATCTTTTAAAGAAAGTAGAAAGAAATGAGGATGATCTTTTTGTAGGTGAAGAGGAAGACTTTAGTGTTAATGTTGAAGCAGATTTGCCAGAAAGTATAAAAAACCGCCTAAGAGAAATCGTGCAGGAGACGACTCTTGATGAAGTGGACATGGCAGATTAGTTATATGAATTATCGGGGTTGCTGAATTAGCTTCCCCGTTTTATTTTAAAAATTTTTAAATAAACAATTAAAACTTAATAAAAAATAAAAAACCACCCTTTCGAGTGTTTCTTTATTTTGTCCAGACGAGCTTGTAAGCCGAATTCTGTCTCCGCCGAGGCGGATGATGATCATCTGTCTGCTAACGTCATTACTGACGCAGTCAAGCTCCCTACAATTTGGGATTGCACCAGGTAGAGTTTACCACGGGTTCTCTGTTGCCAGAGGCCGAGTGAAGTGGCCTTAAACTAAGGAGATATCTCTTGCTTAATTTAAAACGCCTTCACACTTTTCACCTTTTATCCGCATAAAGCGGACTAGTATTGTCTCTGTGGAACTGGTCCTCATTGCATCTCGCAATGCAATGGGTGGGCGTTACCCACTACCATGACATCCGCCGAAGCGGAAGGGTGTTCGGACTTTCCTCCCCGTCAAACCTGCCATAGGCAGGCAAGAGCGAAGCGATCATCCAGCTCACCTGAACATTATTATATTAGCATAATTTTTGTATTTTGTCAATGATTGTATTTATTTTTTAAATTGGTATAATTATAAAAGATTTCGGTTGTTAGATTCAAAGACCACCAACAATAGCGTAAGCTAAAAATTGCATGCACCGGCATGAACATTTAAACATTTAATGTTTGTGGCAGAATCGACGAATTCTACGTTTAGGGCGAAGGACGAAGATGTGCTTCCCACTCTAACCCGCTAGCAAGGTGAAGAGAGCGATACCGATTGGTTTCGTTCCGGTAAAAGGTTTATTAACGTCGGACCCAAATCCCTCGTACCCAATACCTATCTCTTCCGCGTTACCTTGCTAGCGCTTTTTTTTGCTCAAAAAAATTATTTGTGTTACAATTTAGGCAATAAATTATATGAAAAGAACTGAAATTGCCATATCTGCCAGTTTAGTTCCCATTGATTATTTAATGGTTTTTTTGGCGGGTATAGCTTCATATTATATTCGATTTTGGGAACCGGTAACAGAAATTAGACCGATAATTTTTGATTTATCTTTTGCTTTTTTCTTTAAATTCCTTATCTTAATTGTATTTGTTTGGATAGTAAGTTTTTGGTTGGGCGGACTTTATTCAATGAGAAGCACTCGCAGAACAATGGATGAAATTTCCAAAATTATTCTTTGCTGTTCTACTGCAATTATGGCTTTAATGTTTGTCTTCTTTTTTAGCAGATCTCTTTTTGATTCTCGTTTTATTATTTTAGCTGGATGGATATTAAGTATTGTTTTTGTAATTATTGG
Source organism: uncultured Gammaproteobacteria bacterium (assembly GCA_964350585.1). GTDB lineage: Bacteria > Patescibacteriota > Patescibacteriia > 2-01-FULL-39-33 > 2-01-FULL-39-33 > JBAYJM01. Next base: position 4,735 of record CAYGKC010000026.1, on the reverse strand, counting down.
AAGGTCAACGGTGCGCTTGTTTCAATATAGTTTATATAAATATAATTTGGGCGTTCATCGTCTCGTTATTGTGGGTAGAAATCAATTGTCTGCTGAGGTTTCGGAAATTTTTGAAAATAATAAAAAACATGGGTATAAGGTTGTTTCACTGATGGATAATTTTTCTGAAGAAAATGAAATACTCCTAGAAAAAATGGTCAAAGAAGATAAATTTGATGAAATTCTGGTTGCTACCGGAAACTTAGACAATGAAGAGTTAAAAAGATTAAACGATTTTTCTTACATAAATCATATATCTTTAAAATATGTTGCTGACATTTTTGAATTTCCAATTAATAATTTTGAAATAACGAATATCTCAGGAATTCCAATAGTTGAAATAAAAAAGACAAATTTAGATGGTTGGGGAAGAGTGTATAAAAGGGTTTTTGACATAGTAATTTCTACAATTTTAATTATAATATTAGCTCCTTTAATGTTTATTGTAGCTGTAGCGATCAAATTAGATTCTAGAGGATCATTATTTTTTGTTTATGAAAGAATAGGAGAGAACGGCCGTCCATTTAAATATTTCAAGTTTAGGTCAATGGTAAATGATGCGCATAAATATAGGTTTGATGCGGAATTTTTAAAAAAACATAATAATATCCGCGAAGGAACTCCTATGATGAAATTTGAAAATGATCCTAGAATAACAAAAGTTGGAAAATTTATTCGAAGAACTAGTATTGATGAGATACCTGAATTATTCAATGTTTTTATAGGTAGAATGAGCCTTGTGGGTCCCAGGCCTCATGAAGTAGAAGAAGTTGCAAAGTATAAAAATTTTCATAGAAGGGTTTTGACAATTAAGCCAGGCATAACTGGTATGGCACAAGTTTCTGGAAGATCTGACCTTGATTTTGATGAAGAAGTTCATCTTGATATAGGTTATATGGAAAACTGGAGTTTCAAGCTTGATTTGGCAATATTATTAAAAACACCGTTTGCTGTTTTAAAAAGAAGAAAAGCCGACTAGGGGAGAGGAATGATTCATGAAAAAGAAAATAGCATTTTGGTTATTTATGGTTTTTTGTCTTTGCCTGTCTTTGGCAATCGGTTCATTGTTCGGTGGTTATGTCAGTCAATCACAAACGTGGCTTTTGTTAGGAGTTATTTTTATTTGCCTTAGTGGTATTCTCCATCTCATATAAATTTGGAAAGTATCACACTAGCTTATCCGTCAGCGCGGCTGGCGGTTTTTTATTTGCCAAACACGGTTAAATAACTTAAAATTATCCTATGTTTAATACCCTCTCAACTACTAATTTTAAGCCTTCTTACGAAAAAATAGCGTTAGTTCATGATCACTTGATTCAGGATGGAGGAGCAGAGCAAGTTTTGAAAGCATTTAAGGAAATTTATCCACAGGCGCCTATTTTTACTTTAGTTTTGGAAAAAAAAGTTTTTAATAACCGTTTCGGAAGTGATGTAAAAACCTCTTTTTTGCAAAAAATTCCTTTAGGAGTAAAAAAGTATCAGTGGTTTTTGCCTTTCATGCCTGCTGCCATAGAAAGACTTGATATAATGGATTATGAAATAATTTTATCAAGTGCTTCATCATTTGCTAAAGGAGTTATTGCTAATCCGAATGCCATTCACATGTGCTACTGCCATACTCCCACAAGGTATTTATGGAGCGATACACACAATTATCTTCAGGACTTAAATGCTACCGGTCTTGTTAAGGGTTTGCTACCTTTAATTACCCAAAAACTGAGGATTTGGGATCGTTTAGCAGCAAATAGAGTGGATTATTTTATTGCAAATTCAAAGAATGTCCAAAAAAAGATAGAAAAATATTACAACAGGAGAAGTGAAGTAATTTATCCGCCAATATATTCTGATAACTTTTTCATATCTGAGGCGCCTAAAAAATATTTTTTGGCTGGAAGTAGATTAGTTTCATATAAGAGAATTGATTTAGTTGTTAAGGCATTTTCAAGGCTGGGAATACCTTTAAAAATATTTGGGGTTGGTCCTGAAATGGCAAAGTTAAAAAGAATGGCGAAAAGTAATATCCAGTTCTTAGGTAGGGTGAGCCAAAGCGAAAAATCATTGCTGTATGCAAACTGTTTAGCTTATATTAATCCTCAGGATGAAGATTTTGGCATAACAGCAGTTGAGGCAATGGCTAGCGGTCGTCCAGTTATAGCATTTAGGAGAGGAGGCGCTTTAGAATCTGTAGTGGAAGGAGTTACAGGTGAATTTTTTGATGATCAATCCTGGGAAGATTTGGCCGACAAAATTATCCGATTTAATGAATCCAAATACGATTCATGGGAGATAAAGAAGCATGCAGGAAATTTTGATATTAAATGCTTTAGGGAAAAGATAAATACTTTTGTTCAAAAAATAATGGAAAATCAAAAATGAAAATTGGAATTGATGGCAGATGCTTAATGGAACAGTTGTATTCAGGAGTTCCTTGGTATACTTATAATATTGTAAAAGAACTTATTAATAACGATTATAAAAACGAATATAAATTATTTTTAAGTTCTTGGAAAAATAGGCAAATTCCGCAATTTGATAAGCATATTAATACTTGCTATTTTAAACAATCAAATAAATTATTATCTTTGAATTCGTTTTTTAAATTTCTTCAATTTGATAAAAAAGTTGGTGGAGTAGATATCTTTTGGGCGCCAAATATTAATTTTATTAATGTATCATCTGATTGTAAATTAATTTTAACGATACATGATTTATCCTTTCTTATTTACAAAAATTTTTTACCTCTTAAAAAATTAGTTTGGCATAATCTTATCTTAAAATCAGGATTAATAAAAAGGGCTGACATAATAATTTCAGATTCACAAAGTACTAAAAATGATCTGGTAAATTTGTTGAAAATAAGCGATAATAGAATAAAGGTTGTTTATCCTGGCATATCAGCTGGTTTTAAAATTTTAAACACTGAATCTGAAAGTATTTTATACGTTAAGGCGAAGTACAATCTTCCTGATAAATATATTTTATTTCTCGGTTCTCTTGAGCCAAGAAAAAATATTCAAAGTTTATTGAGCGCTTTTAAACTAATGAGTACGGATTATAAATTGGTAATAGCGGGATCTGGTGGTTGGAAAAATAAAGAGATTTTTGAATCGGCTAAAAATGACTCCAGAGTTAAAATGATTGGCTATGTGGATGAAAAAGATAAACCGGCATTATATAATTTGGCTAAGTTATTTATATACCCTTCTTTTTATGAAGGATTTGGTCTTCCTCCCGTAGAGGCAATGGCATGTGGTTGTCCAGTAATTGTTGGCGCAAACTCTTCTCAGGCTGAAATAGTAGGGGATAACGGCTTATTGATTGATGTATACAATATTAACGAGATTAAGAAAAGCATGGAAATATTAATTTCCGAAAATGAAATCAGGAAACACTATATAGAAAAAGGACTAAAAAAAGCGCAGGAATTTACTTGGCATAAAACAGCTAAGCAAATGATGGAAATATTTAATGAATCATAAGTTATTATAAAATGAAAATTGGAATAGATGCTAGATTATTCGGGCCAAAGCATGCTGGTATTGGTCGCTATACGCAGGAACTTATTAGTCATTTAGAAAAAACCGATACATTGAATCAGTACTATATTTTTTTACAAAAAGATTGTTTTGATGACTATATTACCGCTAATAAGAATTTTACAAAAATATTGGCTGATTTTAAGGCATATAGTTGGAAAGAGCATATCTTGTTTCCGCTGTTGTTAAAAAAAATAAAATTGGATTTTGTGCACTTTCTCCATTTTAATGCGCCATTATTCTATCGAAAAAAGTTTATTATTACCATACATGATTTAATAATTTCTCATTATCCTTCTTCAAGAGCAACGACACTTAACCCTTTAATTTATTCATTAAAATTGCTTATTTACCGTTTAGTTGTGAAATCTGCATCAAGAAGAGCAAAAAAAATTATTGCAGTTTCTCAAGGGACAAAAGAAGATATTATTAAACTGTTAAAAATTAAAGGCAAAAAAATAGAAGTCGTTTATGAAGGCGTAGGCATGTCCAATACAAATGTTTATGCTGAAAATCATACTGAGTTAAATAAATTTATACTTTATGTAGGATCTGCCTATCCACATAAAAATCTTGAAAACTTAGTGTTGGCATTTGAAAAGCTGATATTAAAGAATATAAATGTTAAATTAGTTTTAGTGGGAAAGGATAACTTTTTTTATAAAAGACTTAAAGAATTTATTATTGGTTTGAATAATGTTAAGTTAAATAAAAATATTGTTTTTACAGGTTACTTAAGTGATAACGAATTATTGACTCTTTATAAAAAGGCCATAGCCTATGCTTACCCGAGCCTTATAGAAGGCTTTGGATTGCCTCCTCTCGAAGCGCAAAGAAATGGAGTCGCAGTTGTTGCTTCAGAAATTAGTGCATTAAAAGAGATTTTAGGTAGTAGCGCATTATTTTTTAATCCTTACAATATTGAAGATATAAATGATAAGTTAGATCAAATTTTGAACAATTCTCAAAAAAGAGAAGATTTAGTCCAAAAAGGATATCAAAATGTAAAAAAGTACTCTTGGAATGAAACTGCAACTAGAGTGGTAAAGTTGTATCAGACTATTAAATAAATCTTTTTATACATTTATCCACAAATATGATTCATTTACTTGTTCAGAAGTATTATTTTATGTTATAATTAAAAAAATATAATATTAATA
>CAYGKC010000025.1:0-10377 GCA_964350585.1 uncultured Gammaproteobacteria bacterium | reverse complement strand
TTGCGGAGGAAGAACTATTCTTCTTTCTCCTCCAAAAAATGTACGTCCGTTATGAAATAAGTTGTAGACCCTTTCCACGGCCTATACAGAAGATTCTGCTTGTAGGACAATTTTACCATGGTTTGGGTTTCCATCGCTTTTTTCAGTTTTTCGACAACTTCAGGATCAACAACACTGAAGTTCCAAAGCCCTTGGTTGATAACTCCTTGCCCGCCGGCAATGAGCTGACCTTCCCAGGTTTTGAAAAATATTCCTTTGTTACTGAGCTTGATCACCTTTCCCACCCGATCACCTTCGCTTCTGCTCAGGCCTTCACCGGAAAAGGAGAAAAATATTGAAGCGATGATGGCAATAATCATCACAACAATCAGCAACTCAACCACCGTAACACCGGCTTTATTTTTCATCGCTTTTTGCCCTTTCTTTTGGTTGCAATTTTTTGCTCCGCCAAGAAATGCCAGTTATCCAAGCATTCCTCAGTTAAGAAAAGTCTTTCTCCTTCTTTTTCTATCTCAAGCCAATCCGGCATAGTAGCTTTTATGGCTTCGATACGTTTTGCCGTCAGACGAGGGCCAAACTTTCCCCGGAACTGGCTTGCAACATTCACTTCCGTTTCAATTTCCTGTCCCTTGATATGGACTAGAATTTTGCCTGGAGACGTGAAAGAACCATGGCCTCCGCCCAACCTTTTGAAGTTGAGACCGCCGTAACTTTCTCTGGTCTCTCCTCGTTTAAGCCCGTCAAACACCATACGAGAAGCCTCGACTTCTCGCACACCTACCGCTCTTACTACCATTCCCATTACTGACTCCTTATGTCATCTGACTTTAAAAGAACTTCCTTCGAAATCTGAATTATCGAATGAAGAATGTTGGCTCGATTAACGTTGTACTGGAGCAACTCCATAGCGATTTTTATTTTCGCAGGAATATTTCCGTACAGCTTCTCCCACTCTATCAAAATCTTTTCGGCAACTTCTTTTTCTTTCTCGTTTAGTTTGTAATGTTCATAAATTTCGTAAATCCTATTTCCTAGCACTTCATGCATAGTCGTCATTTCAATCTCCTCCCTTTTCATGAAGAATAAATATAGCACATATTTCCAATCTTGTCAATCTTTTACAAAAATAAAAGGCGTGGAATCTTCTCACGCCAGCAAAAACTGTTTTCTTTAAAACCTTTTTGTAACAAGCCATTGTTCAAGCTTTTCCGAAATGAAATCTTTAATAGATTCATGTGCTTGAGTATCAATGGCGAACAATCCCTCTTCTCCTTCTGTTAAAAAACCTTCGTAATCAATACACTGCACATCCCAAATTAGTGCTCCGGGAATATATTCCCCTGTTGCCGACCAACCACTTTCTAAATCGCATTCATCAGAGATATTCAAGCCAAAGATTTTCCCCTGAGCTTTAATTTTGTTATTTTCTTTGGTTGCATAGTCCACCTTCATTTTCTGGAGCAAGTACATACCTGCTATGTCTTTTGCCCCTTCCCAAAGACAATATATGACCATGGCTTTTCTCCTTTAGCCAACAGAATCAAACTTGCATAAAATAATTTATCAAATTTTAGTCAAAATTACAAGGGTATAATTAATCCATTGCTAACCTGCATAATCTTAAATCTTCATATGAATAACGTCCAAAAAATCTTTCGTAAACCGGAGATAATTTTTTGTCTTCGCAGTTTGACAAAGCCGTCGCAATTTCATCAAATGAATTAATCAATCTCGGTGAAAGCAGTTTCAGAAAATCTTTTCTGCAAACCAATCCACGTTCAGCCAAAATTTCCAAATGACCGATAATGGTCGTTACGCTCAGTCCGCGTTCTGAAGCGATAGAAGAAAGCGGATAACCTTTTTGCCACAACTCCAAAGTTGCCAGACGCGTATCCGATCTGACTTTTTTTTCTTTAGGAGGAGAATTTTTTTTGGAGCATTCGCAACGGCTTAAAAATTCTTTTTGTTTAAGTTGCAATTCTTCATCACTGAAAGAAGCGAGTCGATCGAGCTGATCCCGACATTCGCATCTGAATTTTTCATCTTTTTCGAGAATAATAGGATCTATGGAAAGCGCTTTTTCATTAATGCCAAATAAATGCAATCCCGACAATCTTCTGACGCGCGAAAGAGCAACATAACCTTGTCCGTATTCAAAAACTTGCGATAAATCCATAGCTGCGCTGTCCATGCTCATCCCCTGACTTTTGTGAATAGTAATTGCCCAAGCTAAACGCAAAGGCAACTGGGTAACTTTACCAAGAAGCGTTCCGTTTTCTTCCATTAGCCAATCTGTCGGCTCAACCTCCAAAAGCCTTCCTTGAAGTGTCTTCACTGTCGGATAACCCGTTACCTTATCAAAATCCAAAATTTTGCCCACCGTCCCGTTTACATAGCGATTGCGGAAATCATTTTTTGTAAACATAACAACCGCTCCCACCTTCAGCTCTAAACGTTCGGGAGAAAGGCATCCTTTTATTAAATTTTCGATTAATTTCTTAGAACCCTTTCCCTGCATAACAAATACTTTCGGCATCCCCGGCAACTTCGAAAGCATCTGTGAGTTTGTGCGATCCACATCAACGTTATGTGAATAAAATTTTGTAACACTATCCAAACCTTCAGGATTTTGAATTTTCCTAGTTAAAAGCATTTCTTTTTGGCCATCGTTAAAATCGTTACGCCTAATCGAAGAAAGAATTGATAAATAATCAATGTCATCTTGTCGATGCTGCTCGCTTAAATAACAAACGGCCGGAGAAAATTTATTCCAAACACTGGATTCAAAAGCAAAACGTCCGGGTTCCATTCCAACGTGTTCTCCTATTTGCGTTGACTTTGATACCGGAGGCAACTGAAAAAAATCTCCCACTAAAATTACCTGGATCCCGCCAAAAGGATCTTTGCTTCCTTTAATCCGACGGCAGACAGCTTCCACCATAGCCAATGCTTGCGGACCAAGCATAGATACTTCATCAATAATAAGCGTATGCGAATTTTTAATTCGCTTGGCAACACGATCATTTGTCGCAATTTTATCCAAGTCATTCTTGCTTAAAGATTCCTTAATGGCAATTCCACTCCAGGAGTGAGTTGTCATTCCTCCAATGTGGGTTGCGGCAATACCCGTTGAAGCTGTTATTGAGGGTGAAATCCCATGGGACCTTAAGTAAGACACATATTGATTGACAACATAAGTTTTGCCCGATCCCGGTTCTCCGGTAAGAAAAACATTTACGCCCGTTTTCATTATTTCCAAAGCTTGTGACTGTTTCATTAATTTATCTGCTCAAATTATTTATACTTCTAAAATTCATATATCTATTTTCTCTTTTTTGGATTTTTAAGTCAATTAATTTTAAAAATATTTATAGCGTTAGAACTTGAAAAATAGATCAAATAATGATATAATCATATTAGAAAATTAATAAACAGGGAAAATAATGTTTAAAAAAAATTCGCTTGTTTCCATTATTATTCCCGTATATAACGGTGAAAAATTTTTAAAAGAAGCAATCAATTCTGTCTTAGAGCAAACTTACGATAATTGGGAACTGATTATTGTAAACGACGCTTCTACTGACTCCAGTGCAAAGATAGCCAGAGATTACGCAAGCAGCAATAATAAAATAAGACTTTTCAATCATAGCCAAAATAAGTACAGATCCGGAGCTTTAAATACAGGCATAACCAAAGCGCGAGGTGAATTCATCTGCTTTTTAGATGCAGATGATATTTATTTTAAAGATAAAACTGCCAGCCAAGTTGATTTTTTAAATAAAAATCCCAAAATCGACATGGTTTACAGCAATTTAGAGATATTTGATGAAAGTGGCGGCAAAAATTATCGAGAAGCAATTGATTTCAAAGAGGATCCAAAACAGCTTTTATTGGATGTAAGCGAAAAGTTCATAAAACCGCATACGTCTTCGCATATTATTTTAGGCTACAAAAATGATTTTAAAATAATTCCCAGCTGTTCAGTAATGATTAGAAGAGAAGTTTTTGAATCTGTTAAGTTTGATGAAAATTTAAAAACCGGCCAAGACTATGATTTATGGTTTCAGATTATTGGGCAAGGATATAAAGTTGCAAAGTTGCCAATATTATCATATTATTACCGTTCACATCCCGGACAGATAACAAATACTAAAAACAAGGAGACAAAAGACAAATCTGCCTCATACATTATTAGTAAATTGAAATCGTGGGAATATTTTAAAATACCGGGCAAATCAAAGCCAAAAATTCTTTTAGTGCCAAATGTACATAACTGGGCTTATGATTTTGAAGCCGATCAGATTATAAAAAACTTTTCCGAACAATTTGATTTTACCAAAAGATACCACGGCGACTTTTGCATCGGAACTGAGAATTATTCCAAGTATGATAAAATTTATTCATTTTTTTGGTCTGGCGCATATCATTTTTTCGAGCAATTAACTTCGGAAGAATTGAAAGAAAAATTAGTTGTAGGAATTTTCAGCTATAATAGTTGGGAAGGGAAAATTAACGAGTTAAAAAAAATTCTTAAACGGTGCAACTCGCTAGTTTCCAATGATAAGAAAATTTTAGAAAAATTCAAATCACCACATTACAAAAGTTATTACGTTAAAAAATGGGTCGATTGCAATCATTTCAAACCACTGACAAAAAAATCAAGTGAAAAGTTGGTTGTAGGATGGGCTGGAAATCCAAATCATCATGGAATCAGCTACAAAGGCTATTGGGATATTCTCATTCCGGTTTGTAAAAAAAATTCCAATTGGCTCACTTTGAAATCAGCGCTTAAAAACGTCAATCCGATTACCTATGAGAAAATGCCTGAATTTTATAATGGGATTGATGTAAATACTTGCTTAAGCAAAGGCGAAACGGGACCTAATTCTCTTTTGGAAGCTGGCGCATGCGCAGTTCCATCCATTTCAGTCGACACGGGTATTGCAAGCGAGCTAATAAAAAATAATTGGAACGGCATCATCATCAAAAGAAATCAGAAGGCTTTGGAAAATGCTTTAAGAAAGCTATATGAAAACAGAAATTTAGCAAAGACTATGGGGGAAAGAACAAAGCAAATAGTTTTAAAAGAATGGACTTGCGAAAAAAATATTCAAACCTACCAAAAAATTTTTAAAAGCTAATAAATTTAGCATACTACAGACAGAATTAATATTAAGAATAATCAAATGAAAATCGCGCAATTATTTTCAAATTACTATAAAGTAACTCCCAATTCAAATCACGCAATTTATTCCCATATTGCCTGGCTGACAAACGGTTTAGTAAAGTTGGGCCATGATGTAACTCTTTATGGCTCAAAAGAATCCGAGGTTAATTGCCCGGTCGAACATGTGCTTCCTGCTCCTGCGAATGAAATGAATTTAAATGATATAATCAGAAGATATTACACTCATCTTTCGGTATCGAATTGTTATAAAAAAGCGGATTCTTATGATTTAATCCATTCACACTTCAATTTGGTACCGGCCTTTTACTCTTCGTTTGTAAAAATTCCAACTGTTACTTCCATACACTATCCTGTTAGCTCCGAACTTTACCAACTGATGCAAAAATGCCAAGGAGGAAACTATATATCATTTTCATTGGCACACAAGAAAAGCATGCCAAAACTAAACTGGATTGCCAATATTTATCATGGCATTGATACTAAACTATTTTCCTTCAATCCAAAACCTAAGCCATACTTGCTTTATCTGGGAAGAATTACAGAACAGAAAGGCGTACACTTGGCAATTGAAGCGGCTAAAGCCGCAGGAATGCAGTTGGTTATAGCAGGATATAGTTATGGCAACGAAGGATATTGGCATGAGAAAATTGAAAAATACATTGATGGAAAAACAGTCCGATATGTAGGAGAAGCAAATTTTGAACAAAAAATTGACTACATCAGAAACGCAACTGCTCTGCTTTTTCCCACTCAGGTAAACGAACACTTCGGTTATTCTATGATTGAAGCAATGTCATGCGGAACCCCTGTCATTGGTTGGAAAAACGGTTCTATTCCGGAAGTAATCCAGCACAGAGAAACAGGCTACTGTGTGGCAAGCGTAAAAGAAATGGTAAAAGCCATACAATCGATAGATAAAATAAGCCGAAAGGCCACTCGTGAAAGAGCGGTTAAATTATTCAGCGTAGAAAAAATGGTTTCCGGCTACAATAAAGTGTACGAAAGAATCATTGAAAAAAATAAATCCATCAAATCAAAGTAAGTCCTATAAAAATAAGCCGCAAGAATAATTCCTGCGGCTTTTTTGTTTTTTATGCCAAACGTAGAGCGACTTCTTCTTGGAGCTTTTTGAAGTTGTTAACGTATACTCCCGGCGGAAGCCAAATCTTTAATGGCATCAGGCCAAATATTATATCAAAAAATCGTGCCTCTTCCAGTAAACTAGTATCACTTAACTTTTCACTGCAATACCATCTATAAATTCTATCAAGGATAATATGTGCAAGTGAATAGTTGGATAACCATTCCAAATCACAAAACAAATATGTTTGCAGTTCTTCCTTGTGGCGATTTACTGCCCGAAAGTTTGCGATTTGAAGAAGATCCTCCAGATCATACTCATCCCTGACCAGAGGCCTCTCCCCCAGAAGAAAACGCGCTTCCTGCATAAGCCTGATTCTTTGGGGATAAACCGAACTGTCGCATCTTATTGCCAGCTCCTCCAACAGAAAGGAGCACATTTCAATCTCATTTAGTTCTTCAAATAATTTAGCCATTTTCATTTCCTCCTTTAAATAAGATATAAACGATTACTTAATATGTCAATATGGAATAAGATTACTATTGACATTTACCCAATAATAGGCTATACTACTTTTTCTTCAACAAAAGGAGAGAAAGATGGAAGAAAAAATACTGAAGTACCTTGAGGAAAAAAAGTTTTTTGTGGAATCACTGTCAGCCTTGGGGATTACAGACCAGTTGCTTCAAAAGCTTTTTTCCCTAATTGCCAACTACGGCAAAATGGAAGAAGAAGGAATTTATCTTCCGTTTGAAGAAACTTTGGCGTTTTTCGAACTGGGCGCTTCTAATCCATGCCTTATTTTTGCCGTTAACAAAACGCCTTTCGAAAGCTTGATTCAGGATCAGGCGACTAACGGCATCGAAGTCTTTTGGGATCCCTTTTACGATCCTACTTCTACAAAGAAGTGGATCAGGAAGTTTCAAAAACAAATCAAAAAAGTGGGAATTAAACCCCGTTTCAATGGTTAAATTGTTTACGCTCCGCACCTATTCGCAGGTCGGAGCTATTTTATTTAAAAAAGGCGGCCTTACAGCATGCCGCCAATTACCATATAAAGCTTATTTTCCTCTTACCCTCGAAGACTTTTTACCATTGCCGTTGGAATGCCTTCTTTCTCGTTTTACTTCTTTCTTGGCACGCCTGTTTTGTACTCGATCTGGTCTTTTAACGGTTCTGGCCATAAATCACCCTCCATTGAGTTGTTTATATATTTTAAAATATTAAATTTTTTTGTCAACAAAAAATCGAGGCTTTATGCCCCGATTTTAATTTAATTATTGCTTGTTCACTTCCCCTCTACCTTCCATTATCATAAATGGCGGTTCACTGTTTTCAAGAAGTTCTTTTACCAGCGGCACGACAACCTTATCCTGATAAAAATTTTCTTGTGAATTATTGATTACAGGAAACACCAATGCGGGAACCAATAAAGAAAAATTCTGATTGTCCTTAAATTGATATACTTTTACATAATGCAACTCCGGGGTACCAATGCCCATTTCCACCGTCTTTACATTTTCACCTGCCATAGGCCATCTGTTAGGTCCGCCTTTTCCTGCCACTTCCAAAATTTTATCTTTACTTCCTTCCAATTCATAGTCTGAAGCCAAATAATCATTAGTCCTTAAATCCCAAACTCCTTCTACTTGCTTATCCCTCAAGCTGACATTAATCCTTGGACCGTAAGGATTTCCGCTTTCGTCCAAAACAATCTTGTCATTGTAAAGCAAAGGATAAATAACTTGTAATGCATCAGGAACATATTGACTTTCTTTCATTTGGTATCTTACCCAACTCTGGTCAACAACAGGAGTACCGTATGTTGCAAGATTAATTCCGTATTTGTTAGCAAAATCATTTCCTATTTTGATAATTTCATTATCAGGAATTAATTTATCCTTTGCTAAGGGATTATACTCAGTCTGCAACGGCCATTTTGTCCAGTTCCTATAAATTGAAAATGATTCGTCATCAAAATTCATCATAAATACATATCCTCTGTCATTATTTTCAAAAAAATTAATGCTTGATAAACTTTTGTTTGATACTTTATTGACATCAAACAAACCGAAAGATATTTTATTAAGAACCGTTGCGGCTTTTGATCCCAGATCAGACTTTTTAACATTTTTCAAAACCGGCAATACTTCTTGGGGCATTTCAAATTCCTCACCCTGATAAACAAATTTATAATTTGTAACTTCATAAGGAGGATAAATCATACTTGAAGCGCCGAGACCAGTATTTGAAGATACGGCATTATCTGATGATAATCTGGCAACTTCCGGTGTTCCTGCGCCGCCCAAACCGGCTACATTATTTTGATTGTCTGCCTTTGCAAAGTTAAGCTTTCCAAAAGCATTAATTCCTGCATCCTTGACCGTTACTTGTGAATTAATACCCAAGTCCTGCATTTGAGAATAAGAAAAATTTCTGTTACCGATATTTGGTAGAATTAATAATGTTACAGCGGCGGCGATTAATGCACCAGCTCCGGCAAAATAGAAATAACCGAATTTGAATGCAGATTCTTTTTTTGTTTGAGACTTTTTGATATTCATAGCTTCGTTAATTATTTTTTCCCTTAAATAAATTGAAAAATCCGTATCCAATTCACCCTGGGGTGCGGCTTTAAGCATAACATCAGCAATTTTTTTAAGCTTCAGTTCATGTTTTTGCAAAGAAGGGTCAATTACGAACAATTCTTGAAGGATTTCATTTATTTTATCCATATATTTTTGTTAAAAGTAATAGTATTGCCATAGGCCCGTAAGCTGATTTTAGTGTAGCCAAAGCTCTGGAAAAAATTACCTTGCAGTTGCCTTCCTTAATTCCCGTTATTTCCATTATTTCCTTGTAGCTTAGTCCATCCCATAACCTCATTATCACTATTTCTTTCTGTTTTTTATTTAAACTGTTTAAGAGCTGTTGGGCTTCTAAAAACATTTCACCGTCAGTTGCTAGTGCTGAAGCATCCTCATCAGAGCTTTGTTCTTTTATATTTTCAATATCTACGGTGGGCTTTTTAAATCTGTAATAGTCTATAATCAAATTAGAAGCAATTTTATAAAGCCATGGCGCGAGCGTGCCCTGATCGGCTCTGACGTTATTAATATTTTTTAAAGATTTTAAGAATGTTTCACTTAAAATATCTTCGGCAATGTCTTTGTTGGAAACACGATTATAAATGTATTTATATATTTGCTTGCTATAGCGATCGTAAATTTGACCAAAGAATTGCATTTGGCCGGTTTTTACGGCTGCAAGTATTTGCCTATCGTTCATTTCCATTTTTTTGTAATAATTTTTACCTTCTGCTTTATTATAGTATTAAAAGCAGATTTTTTGAAGTTTCCGGAACTCCTTAATTATAAAGACTAGAAATTACCTAAAAAGTAACAAATATTTTACTCTTCTACTTCCGTTATTTTCCCATCAAAGTGCTCCTCATGCAATAAAGCATCTTCTTTGGTTAAATGGATAATACCGTCCTTATGTTCAGGAGGGCTGTAAAGAGTGTATATTTTCATAGCCTCGTTTTGAGATTCATTTATAATGTTATGCCTCACTCCCGCCGGAACAACTAGACCGTAACCTTCTTTTATCTCATATGAAATGCCTTCCAAAACTGCTTTTCCTTTCCCGCTTTCAATTTTTATAAACTGATCCAATTCATGTGTTTCCTCGCCGATATCCACTCCGGGACTAAGAGACATCAAAACCAACTGACTTTTAGGGCCAGTATAAATCACCTTGCGGAAATTATCGTTAGCCAAAGCCAACTCTTCTATATTTGTTACGTATCCTTTCATATAATAAGCTTATAACAAGCAGATTAATTATTAATTAAATATACAGCTGAAAAATCTTCAAATTACCAGTTATTTTATCAATTCATTTTGCCACTATATTATAAATTTACAATTAAAAAAACGGCTCTTATTAATCTTAATAATAAGAACCGTACTGCCTAAAAACTTATGCAAAAGTGCCAGGGTAAAACCGTATACTTACTTTCTTTTTAGTGAAGTTGTAGTCATTGGCTTTAAATTGATCACCAAGACGGACCATTTCTTCTTCCTTGGCTATCAAGCACACTTTATCT
>CAYGKC010000024.1:3813-14665 GCA_964350585.1 uncultured Gammaproteobacteria bacterium | reverse complement strand
ATATTACCTAATTGAAGCTCACCTGAAATTGGTAGTATTTTTGACGGTTCTTTTAGTATTTGTACTAGGATATTTTATTGTCATCAGCTCACAAATAGAACAGTATATTGAGTCGAGAAACGTTAAACTTAAGCAAGTTAATTTAGAAAATGAAAATTTAACCAAAAAGTTATCCGCTTATAAAAAGAATTTTATAAAAAGTTTTATTTCCCAAGAGGAAAATAAATTTATTGAAATGGCTGTTCCCACCGGATATGACTTTACTTCGGTGATAAGCCAAATCACATCGTTGGCAAAAGCATATAACTTCAAAGTTTTATCAGTAGAGGCTGACAAAGTCAGTGATGCCAAGGCTTTAAAATCGACTATAAAAAAAGTCAGAATTTCTGCTACTGTTTATGGCGGGCAATATGATGAATTTAAGAAACTGTTATCTGGAATGGAAAAGAGTGCTATGATTTTTGACATTGAATCTTTAAATTTTACATCAAATGACACATATCAAATACAGTTAATTGCTTACTATTTTGAATAATGGCTCAAAAAAAATCAAAATTTAGAATGTTTACAGTAACAATTATAATATTGGCTGTTTTGGGCTTGGGTTACTTGGCATTTAATTATTTCTTTACCTCTTTTGCTGAGAAGTATAATCAAGAAGCAGAATCGGTTGTGAACGTTGTAAATTTGCCACTAAAAATAGAAGAGAAAGATAAAATTATATCTAGCTTGAAAAGTTTGGAAAAATTTGGAGACTGGCCAATAAAAAATGTAGAATTAACTGTAGAAAGAGGAAACCCTTTTAGAAAAATGAATATACAGGAATAATATATGGATAATTACATACCAAATAAAATCAAGGACTATTTGTTGCAAAGCGGAATGGTAAGTGCGGAGAAAATGGAAGTTTACTTGAAGAAGAAAAAAGGCAGTTGGGAAGAGGATTTTATATTAGATAAGATTTTAAGCGAAGAGCAAGTTCTTGTTGTGAAATCAAAAGTTTATAATGTCCAAGCTTTAGATATATCTTCACTGGAAATTAGCGATGATGCCCTCAATACCTTAAGTCAAAAAGCTGCTTCAAACTATCAAATGATTGTTTTTGAAAAGAGGGAAGGAAAAATAAAATTCGGTTTGGTTAATCCCGAAAACTTTCAAGCCCATGATGCTGCTGATTTTTTGGCAAAACAACAAGGCATGTCTTCTGAATTTTATGCTATAACTCTTGGAGATTTCAAAAGGGCAGTAGCTTCTTATAAAGAATTTAAAAAAGAAATTGGAACCGCTTTAGAATCGGCGGAAAAAAGATTTGCTCAAAAGGAAGTGATTGAAAAATCTGATCAGGATTTGTATATCGGACAACAATTAAAAACAGCGCCGGTAGCCAAGATAGTATCCGTAATTATAGATCATGCAGTCGAGGGAGGCGCTTCAGATATTCACATTGAACCAGGAAGGGATGAAGGAAGAGTCAGGTATAGGGTTGATGGAATTTTGTACACTTCTATAACAGTTCCAAATGTTCTAAATTCAGCGATAATATCAAGAATTAAGGTTATGTCCAATTTAAAATTGGATGAAACTAGAATTCCTCAAGATGGAAGAATAAGAACACAAGTAGGAAGTAAAGATATTGATTTGAGAGTTTCAGTCTTACCGATGCTTGGAGCGGAAAAAATTGTAATAAGAGTTTTGGATACGTCAGAAGGCATTCCTACTCTTAATGATTTAGGTTTTTCTTCTTATCACGTAGACATTATCCAAAGAAACATAAAAAAACCTTACGGCTTATTCCTTTTAACTGGCCCGACGGGATCAGGTAAAACAACAACCTTATATTCTGTTTTGGATATGTTAAATAGTGAAAACAGTAATGTTACCACTCTTGAGGATCCGATCGAATATTACATAAGCGGAATCAATCAATCACAAATCAATTCAGAAGTTGGTTTCACTTTTGCAACAGGGTTAAGAGCTATTTTAAGGCAGGATCCCAACATTATAATGGTAGGAGAAATAAGAGATAACGAAACAGCTGAATTGGTAGTCCATGCTGCCTTGACAGGACATTTGGTTTTTTCTACTCTTCATACAAATAATGCTTTAGGCTCATTGCCAAGGCTTATGGATATGGAAGTTGAACCGTTCTTGCTTTCTTCAATTTTTAATCTTGTAATGGCGCAAAGATTGGTGCGAAAAATATGTCCTGATTGTAAAACAGAAGTAAAACTTCCACAAGATATTGAAAACAAGGCAAAAGAGGAGATAGAAAAAATGCCGCCGGAAATTAAAAAGAACATAAGTAAGAATTTAAAATTTTTTAAAGGAAAAGGTTGCGCTTCTTGTTCAAATACCGGCTATCAAGGAAGGACGGTGCTTTCGGAAATTATTGAAGTAACATCACCCTTAAGACAGTTGATTACCGTCAACTTTGATAGTGAAAAAATATATGAAGAATTAAAAAAACAGAATTATGTAACGCTAAAGCAAGATGGAATTCTTAAAGCTATAGATGGGTTTACAACTGTGGAAGAAGTAATAAGGGTATCACAAGAAAGTTAATATATTTAATAATTCAAAAAAATGCTTAAAAAAGAAAAGAACACTATATTAATCGTTGAAGATGATGTTTTCTTGGCTGACTTATATAAGACCAAGATGGAGTTAGAAGGTTTTAAGGTCTATGCGGCTTATGATGGTGAAAAAGGATTGGAAATGGCAAAGAAAAATAATCCCTCCATCATACTTTTAGATTTAATACTTCCAAAACTTACAGGTTTTCAGGTATTGGAAAAAATTAGAAGTGACAGTAAAATTAAGGATATTCCGATAATTATCCTAACAAATTTAAGTCAAAAGTCTGATGTAGATAAAGGTATAAAAATGGGCGCTAACGATTATTTGATCAAAGCTCATTTTATGCCCTCAGAAGTTGTAGAAAAGATAAAAAAATTAATACAGTAATATGCGATCAAATCAGTCGCTTTTAATAAAAGATATACTTATTGAAACAGTAAAGTTAGGTGCGGCGGATTTACATTTTTCCGTAGGAAATAAGCCGGTATATAAACTTAATGGTATATGGATGACTATGGAAGAAAGAGATATTATCGATCAAGATTTTATGCTTTCCATGAGTGAAAGTATTTTAGATGAAGTTGGCAAACAAAAATTAAACCAAGAAAAAGAAATTAATTTCAGTCATGATTTTGATCGTGATTTAAGGTTTAAAATTAATATTTTTTTCCAAAAAGGAGTTCTTTCGGCAACATTTAGATATATTTCTTCCAAAATTCCAACTTTGGAAGCGCTTGGGGTTAATCCGTCGTTAAAAAATTTATGCCATATGAAAAAAGGCTTGGTTATTGTTGCCGGACCTTTTGGCTCAGGAAGATCCTCGACCTCAGCTGCTATGATCGAAGAAATCAATAGGAATTATAAAAGGTATATAATAACAATTGAAAAACCTATAGAGTACATATTCACAAATAATCAAAGTATTATTGAGCAAAGAGAAGTGGGAAAGGATACTGTTTCTTTTGAAGAAGCCTTGAAATATTATCAACAAGAAGAAGGCGATGTTTTATATTTAGACAGTGTTTCAAATAACAAAGTGTGGCCATTGGTTTTGGAGATTGCAAACGGAAGCTCACTGGTTATAACCAATCTAAATGCTGATACGGCTACAAAAACTATCGCATCAATACTCGATGGATTTAAAAATTATGAAACTGAAGGAATCAGAGATTTGCTTTCAGAATCACTTAAGGCAGTCATATGCCAAAAAATATTACCAAAAAATGGAGGAGGGTTAGTATTAATACAAGAAATTCTTTTGGTAAATGATGCGGTTAAATCAATTATTAAAAACGGAACTATTGCCCAAATAGAAAATATTATTCAAGTTTCACGAAAGGAAGGTATGATAAGTTTTAACCAAGCTATTTCAGAGTTGGCTGTAAACAGAAAGATAAGTGTTCAGGATGCAATGGATAATGTAGCAGATAAGAAAATTTTAGAAAACATATTAAAATAAATTTTAATGTCTATTTTTGAATATAGGTCAAGAAATAAAAAATCAGAAATTGTAAAAGGATTGGTGGATGCTACTTCTGAAGAAGCAGTGGCATCTCTTTTATTAGAAAAAGGTTTATCTATTATCAGTATTGATAAAAAGGATGCAAAATCAGTTACTGGAGCTTTTAATTTTATTCTAGGAAGAGTTGGAACCAAAGATTTAGTAATTTTTTTCCGACAAATGGCCGTAATGATTGATGCCAATATGCCAATAGTAAAAGCTTTAAGAATATTAATAAGGCAAACAAAAAATACAAAATTAAAATTAGCAGTTGCAGGTCTTGCTGATGAAGTTGAGGGCGGAAATAGTTTATCATCAGCTATGGAATTGTTTCCCAATATATTTTCAGTTTTTTATATAAATATTATAAAATCAGGAGAAACTTCAGGACGTCTAAGTAACGTAATGGAATATTTGGCTGATCAAAAAGAGAAGGATTATGATCTTGAGTCCAGTATAAAAGGTGAGATGATTTATCCATTTTTTATTGTTGGTGCTTTAGCCATTGTTGGTTTTATAATAATGACTTTTGTAATGCCGAAGATGACAGCAATGATTGTGGAATCGGGATCCGATTTGCCTCTTCCCACAAGGATTATGATTGGATTATCAAGTCTGTTAAGCAATTATTCATTTATAATAATACCGCTGCTTTTAGGATCTATTTTCGGAATGATCACTTATTCTAAAACAAAAAACGGAAAAAAAATAAAGGATAAACTGCAGATTTCCGTACCTATTTTTGGTAAAATTTTTAAGTATATTTATATAGTAAGAATTTGCAGGAGTTTAAGTACCTTGCTTAGAGGCGGCGTTCCCATAGCAAGTGGTTTGATAGTTGTTAAAGATGTTGTGGATAACTCTATTTATAGTGCAATAATTGCAAAAGCGATCAATGAAGTGGCTGAAGGTAATTCAATATCAGAAGCTTTTAGTGATAGTAAAGAAATACCGATTATGGTTTCGCAAATGATGAATGTCGGTGAAGAAACTGGAAGGTTAGAAGAAATATTGGATAAAATTAGCGAATTTTACACTAAAGAAATTAATGGTTTGGTAAGGAATTTATCAAAAATGATTGAACCTATAATTATGATGGTCTTGGGTGTGGGAGTTGGGTTTTTTATAGCGGCAATAATTTTGCCGATCTGGCAATTGTCTTCAATGGAATAATGTTAATTATTCAGTTTTAATGATATAATAAGAAAAGAATAAAAGGTCGATTTATGTTTCATAAATTAAAAATTTCTTCCCGAGCTCGGGACAAAAAAATAAAAATTATGAATAAAAAAGGTTTTACATTAATTGAATTATTGGTCGTTATTGCCATTATTGGTATTTTATCAACTTTGGCTGTAGTATCACTTTCCAATGCGAGAGATAAGGCCAATGATGCAAAAATCAAATCTGACCTAGGTCAAATTGCCACTCAGGCTGAGTTGTATTTTACTGATAGTAATAGCTATGCTGGCGGTGAATGGGTAACAACTTCGCTCGCAACTTTAGGCGAACCGCCCTGCGATAATGCTGATGGATCAGGATCGAGATCTTATACAGTAGTGCCTGAAACAGAGACATTTATTGCTTTTAGAAATTTATGTACAGACAATATTCAATATTGGTGCGTTGATGATACTGGATATAGAGGTGTTGTTTCCGGTACGCCTACAGGACTTAGTTGCCGAGTAGCACCATAAATCAAATTCTTATAAAAAATTCCCAAGTTGGGAATTTTTTTGTTTCTCTGATTTATGATATAATTGGCCATATGAGACAAAGAACAAAATTTAAAATAACCGTTTATACGCTTTTATTTATTATTGCCTGTTTAACTTTATTTTTGTGTAGCAATAGCTTAAAAACTAAGGCGAGGGATTATAAAAGAATAGGAGATTTAAAGACAATACAATCAAAATTCGCTTATTACTTTTCAAAGAATAATACTTATATTATTCCCTCATGCGGGGAAAATGATTTACTTTCTGATTGCAAGGCTCCGGAAGCAGATTTCTCTAATTTAACAGATCCGCTTAACCAAGGTATGTATAGATATGTAATATTTAGCTTGAGTGAGACAGATTTTCAGATAGGTTTTGCCTTAGAAAAGAAGCTTAATGGAGTTGAGGCAGGGGGGCATATTTATAGTAAAAACGGTTTACTTAAGTAAAATGATAATGATGGAAACATTTCAATTCTTTACTTTTTTATTTATATTCGGAGCAATAATTGGCAGTTTTTTAAACGTTATAATTTTAAGGACAAAGGAATCAAAAAATCCCTTTCTAGGTAGATCTCACTGCCCAAAATGCAATAAAAAACTCTCATTCTGGGAACTAATCCCTATTCTTAGTTTTATTTTTTTGCGTGGCCGATGTATAAAGTGCAAAAGTAAGATATCTTGGCAGTATCCACTCCTAGAATTGGTAACTGCAATACTATTTTTTATTGCAGGATATTTCTGGATTTATACAGATAACTCTATTTTGGAATTAGTAAGAAATTTAATTGCAATCAGTTTTTTAATCGTTATTTTTGTTTACGACTTAAGATGGCAACTGATACCCGACAGGTTTTCTTTGCCGGCAATAGTGATTATTTTTTTAATTAACATTTTTTTAGGCGTTAGTTATTTGGATATGATATCGGGCGCGTTAGTAGTAGGCGGATTTTTTATGTTGCAATTTGCAGTATCTAAAGGCAGGTGGATTGGTGGCGGGGACATCAGGATTGGCGTATTGATGGGAATAATACTCGGTTTGCAATGGGGATTGATGGCGCTTCTTTTGGCTTATGTTGTCGGAGCTGTTTTTTCAATTATATTAATATTAGCCAGCCGTAAAAAATTCGATTCTAAAATAGCTTTTGGAACATTTTTAACACTTGCCACAGTAATAGTGTTGTTTTACGGCAATGAAATAAGCAATTTAATATTTTAAATTATGGAGAAAAGGTGTAACAAATGTTCCGGTTTTTCCCTAGTTGAAATTATTATTTCAATAGCTATTTTTTCTGTCCTGATTGGTATTACAACAATGAACTATAGATTAAATCAGGATATTAGAGATACTAAATTAGAATCTTTGAAGGTTCATGACATTATTAAGAAAGCTCAATCGTTATCAATGACTGGCCAATCATTTGATGGTATATATTTTGAAAACTTTTCGGTTAAAGCAGATAATTGTGAAGGTTCTATATGTCAGTCCTTAAAGTTATTCGGCAATAATGGGCAAGAGAATATAATTCAAACTTTAGAATTGCCAAAAGCCGGAATTGTTGAGAGTGATACTGCAGTTAACTTTATTTCACCAAGAGGTAAAGCTCAAATTACTGTTAATGATGAATCTACTTCAACAGCTTTTTTTTACTTAATAAATTACAAAAATAATGACATAAAAATGTGTGTAAGAGTAAGCGCGATATCTGGACGCATTGATGTATTAAAAGAATGCCAGTAGTATGAGAATAGAAAATAAACAAGGTCAAGGAATGATTGAACTGATTATTGCCATAGCAGTAATCACGGTAGGTTTATTTGCCGCTTGGACTTTATTTTTATCAAATTTTAATTCCGAACAAGAGGCAAAAGCAAGAGTTATAGGAGCAAATTTGGCAAGAGAGGGAATAGAAGCGGTTAAAAACATTAGGGATTCTAATTGGCTTTACAAGGACGAAAATATTTATGACGGAGATAACCTCTGGGATTTTGATCATGGTCTTGGTGATGGAAGTTACATAGTAGGAAATTTGTATGATTATGAACAAGATGGAGAGGCTATGATAACTTTGGAGGAAATTTCAGAGGAAGAAGTTGATAAAAGTAAATTATACTATGATACTAACGGCTTCATGACACATGAAAATGAAGGAGGAGAAAAATATTCTGGATATAGCAGGATAATAATAATTAGAAATATTTGTTGCCAAGTTTTGGAAAATGATGAGACAAAGGTTTTTTTAAAACAGTGCAAAGATCAGGATTTTAGAATTATAGAAAATGGCGAATGCGATGCAGGCAGTGCTAAAATTGGAATTGATGTGCAATCGCAAGTGAAATGGCTATTGGAAGGAAAACCTAGAAGTGTCTTAATACAAGAGCAATTATTTGATTGGAAATAAATTAAAATGAAAAAATTATTTAAAAAAATAAAAGAAAAAAAAGTTGCTTTGCCCGAAGGTTTTACTTTAGTTGAAATGCTTATAGCTGTTACGCTTTTTTCTATTGCTTCTGTAATAATCGCTTCAATATTTATTAATTCAATAACTCTTGAACAAAATACTTTAAGCTATCAAAAGTTACAAAATAACAGCAGGTATATTTTAGAAAAGATAGCAAAAGAAGTAAGGGGAAGGGAATTGGTGTTAATTTTTCCAGGTGAAAATCCAACTTCTTCAATAAATTTTTATCCTGATGAAATGGGCAATGTTGTTTCTGTCTACCTAGGTGAAAACAATGATTTGAAATATTGGGAAAATGGCTTGGAAGATAGTTTAAACACCGTTGATGTGGCAGTAGAGGAATTTAAGGTCTATATTTTGCCCGTCGAAAGTCCTTTTTCCATGGAACCGGCTTCAAATATTCAGCCTAGAGTAACTATTATGTTAAAGTTAAAAAATAGGCAAGTTGGTAATGATACTGATAATAAATATACCAAAGAGTTATCCGTCCAAACCACTATTAGCAGTAAAAACTATAAAAGATGACAGATATAAGGAAACAAAAAGAAGGAATTATTCTAGTTTTAACATTGATCTTAACGTCAATTCTTCTTACTGTTTCCATTTCTTTTGGAGTTTTGATAATATCAGATATAAGGCAGGCCAAACTAATAGATGATTCGATTGTCGCATATTACGCAGCTGATTCGGGATTGGAAAGGGCGCTCTTTTTATTAAGGAGGCAAGAAAAAACATTAGCTGAAATAGATAAAGAATATGAATTAGATAAAAGCAAGTCAAACTGGGATATTGGCGCTTCAAAAGAATTTGAAACAACTTTTTTTAGGCAAAGAATAAATAACGGTGAAAGCATTAAATTGTTTTTTTTGGCTAGGAATGAAGAAAATAAAGCTAACAGCATATTTCTAAATTGGGACAAGGATCCACTAAGCGCTATAAGAATGCAAATATCTTTTACTAGACTGTCTTTGGATGGTGGTGACGTGTTTCAAACTGATCAAAGCGAAGTTTTGGTAACTACATCAAGTAAAAATTGTTTTGAATTTCAAAGTGACAATTCTGATTACGCAGTAGAAATAAAGGCGCTTGGTTCTGTCGGTGAATATGTTGATAAATTAAAAATTGTTGGCTATTTGGATGGTGAATGCGAAGGAGAAAAAGCCAGCTCTTCCATAAGTAACATTACTTTAATTTCCGAAGGCAAGCATAACAAGTCAAGCCAAAAAATAATTGCTCATATTCCCCCCAAAAATCCCTTTTCGGGAATGTTAAGTTTCGTACTTTTTTCTGAACAAGATATAACCAAACGTTAATTTAAAATATTTTAATGATTGCAGAAGATAATAATATATGGATAAGCAAGAAGCAAAAAAAAGAATAGAAAAATTAAAAAAACAATTGGCAGAAATCGATTATGCTTACTATGTTTTGGATAAGCCGTTTGTAACTGATGATGTCAGAGATTCATTAAAAGATGAGTTGGAAAGTATAGAAAAAAAGTTTCCGCAATTCATTACTCCTGATTCGCCGACTCAAAGGGTCGGAGGCAAAGCGTTAGGGAAATTTCCAAAAATACGCCATAAAATACCCAAATATTCTTTGGATGATATGTTTTCATTTGAAGAAGTTGAAGAATTTGATAAGCGCATCAAGCGTTTTTTGGGTTTGGCTAAAGACTCGGATATTGAATATGTTTGTGAATTGAAAATCGACGGGTTAAATATGTCATTTATTTATGAAAAAGGATTTTTAGAAAAAGCTATAACCCGGGGTGACGGATTTGTGGGTGAAGATGTAACTCACAATGTTAAAACAATAGGAAGCATTCCAATAAAGATTAAAAAAATTGAAACTTTAGAAACTGGCGGTGAAATTTATATGCCTAAAAAAAGTTTTGCCAAGTTGAACATAGAGCAAAATAAAAAAGGAGGGCAGATATTTGCCAATCCCAGAAATGCCGCCGCGGGAACAATCAGGCAACTTGATCCTAAGATATCCGCGAGCAGGGATTTGGACAGTTTTATGTATTCCATTTCTAATTATAGTGAATTTAAATTCAAAACTCAGGCTGAAATCCTTGAAGCCTTGAAAGAGTTAGGTTTCAAGGTGAATACTCATTGGCAAAAAATTAACAATATCAAAGAAGCTTTTAATTTTTTTAAGCACTGGCAAATCCATCGTTCAAAGTTACCGTATGAAATTGATGGAATAGTAATCAAGGTTAATGATTTAAAAATGCAAGAAAAATTGGGAAGGACGGCAAAGCATGTTAGATGGGCTTCAGCCTATAAATTCCCGGCTGAACAAGTCACTACTGTAGTGGAAGATATAAGCGTGCAGGTTGGCAGAATGGGAACTTTAACTCCCGTTGCCCATCTAAGGGCTACGGCTCTGGCAGGGAGCATTGTTAAACGAGCGACACTTCATAATCAGGATGAAATAGAAAGGCTTGATGTAAGAATCGGAGATACGGTTGTTTTGCAAAAAGCGGGAGATGTCATACCCGATATAGTTGAAGTTCTGCCGAAATTAAGGACGGGAAAAGAAAAAAAATTCACTATGCCTGATAAATGCCCAATTTGCGGATCAGTGGCA
>CAYGKC010000024.1:0-3713 GCA_964350585.1 uncultured Gammaproteobacteria bacterium | reverse complement strand
CAAGCGATTGAAAAAAGCAAAAAAATTGATTTGGCAAAATTTATTTACGCTTTGGGAATCCGCCATGTGGGAGAAGAAATGTCTATTGTTTTAGCAAAGCAACTTTCAAGTTTCAACTTAAAGTTTACCGGAGATTCAAATTTTTCAATAAAGAAATTAATCAACATATTTGATAAAATTACTGTTGAAGATTTGGAAAAAATGGAAGGTGTGGGGCCTAAAGTCGGACAAAGCATAGTCGAATGGTTTAGCAACAAAAAAAACATAACGCTTCTAATGAAATTGGAGGAAGTGGGAGTCAAGGTTTCTGTCTCTGATGTTTCTAAGGCTCAAGAAAAATTAAATGGTCTAACTTTTGTTCTTACCGGCGAGCTCGAAACAATGAGTCGAGATCAAGCCAAAGATAAAATCAGGGAACTGGGCGGAAGTGTCAGCTCTTCGGTAAGCAAGAAAACAGATTATGTTGTGGCTGGTGAAAATCCTGGATCAAAATACGACAAGGCTTCGGAATTGGGAGTGAAAATTATTGATGAAAAAGAATTCTTAAAAATGATTTAAATACTTGATAAATTTGGGCATAAATGATAGAATTTTTTTAGTTAAACTTTAAAAATTATGAAATTAACAATTCAACAAGTAGAACATATTGCTTCTTTGGCAAGGCTGGAATTAACTGCTGAGGAAAAGGAGAAATACAGCAGTCAACTTTCCAATATTTTGGACTATATGGAAAAGTTGCAGGCTGTTGATACTCAAAAGATAGAGCCCACCTCGCAAGTTACGGGCCTTATTAATGTAATGAGGGAAGACAAGGTTATAAATTCAGGAATAGAGCAAGAGTTGGTAAATTCAGCTCCGTCTCATAAAGACGGTTACATTTCTATTCCTAAAATTTTTGAAAATAAATAGTTTGAAATTTTTCTGAAAATTATGCTTAACAAATTAACACTGCTCCAAGCTTTTAAAGGGTTAAGAGATAAAGAGTTTTCCAGTGAGGAATTAACTCAGTCTTGTTTTGATCAAATAAAAAAATTAGATAATAGTGTTAAATCCTTTATTACACTCAATGAAGATAATGCTTTGCTTAAAGCAAAAGAAGTCGACCAAAAAATAAAGGATGGCAAACCGCTTTCTCCTCTTGCAGGAATTCCGGTGGCGGTTAAAGATATTTTTTGCACTGCCGGATTAAAGACGACTTCAGCATCAAAAATTTTAGAAAATTATGTTCCTGCATATGATGCGACTGCCGTAAAAAAATTAAAAGAAAATGATGCGGTTATTTTGGGAAAAACAAATTTAGATGAGTTCGCCATGGGCGGATCAACAGAAAATTCAGGTTTTTTTGCAACTAAAAATCCCTGGGACTTGGAAAGAGTGCCGGGGGGGAGTTCGGGAGGATCTGCAGCTGCAATTGCAGCGGATATGTGCATATATTCTTTAGGAACAGATACGGGAGGCTCAATTCGAGAACCTGCTTCTTTTTGCGGAACATCAGGCCTTAAAGTTTCATATGGCAGAGTTTCAAGATATGGAGTAATGGCTATGACCTCATCCCTTGATACAATCGGACCATTCGGCAAGACGGCGGAAGATATTGCTTTAATCTTGCAATATATGGCCGGCAAGGATGTAAACGATTCAACAACTCCGGATATTGCCGTTGATAATTACAGTGAAGAAATAAATAAGGATATAAATGGCTTAAAAATAGGTTTGCCAAAGCAGTATTTTGTGGAAGGAATGGATGAATCTGTAAGAAATATAATTTTGGATGCTGCTAAAAAATTTGAAGGAATGGGCGCTGAAATAATAGATATCGATTTGCCACATACTGATTTGGCGGTAGCCGCTTATTATATTATTTGTCCTTGTGAGGTGAGTTCTAATATGGCCAGATATGATGGCATAAAATACGGCTTATCGGAGAGGGATGGCGATTTAATGGATATTTATACAAAAAGCAGAGCAAAGGGCTTGGGCGCTGAAGTTAAAAGGAGAATTATGATCGGTACTTATGCCTTATCTGCAGGATATTATGATGCTTACTACAAAAAAGCTATGCAAATAAGAACATTAGTAAGGAAAGATTTTGATGATGCACTAAAAAAAGTAGATGTAATTCTTACGCCTGTTGCTCCGACTCCAGCTTATAAAATCGGTGAAAAAATCGGTGATCCGCTTAAAATGTATCTTGAAGATGTTTTTACTATTCCAGCTTCGCTTGCCGGTATTTGCGGATTGGTTGTTCCTGCCGGCTTTTCAAATAATCTTCCGGTTGGCATGCAACTTCTCGGTAAGAGATTTGATGAAAAAACAGTGTTAAGAGCCGGTCATCAATTTCAACTTCAAACGGATTGGCATAAAAAGAAACCAAATTTGGAATAATTAAATATAGTGTATAAATAGATTGTTTATGATATAATATAAGCAATCTTTTTGAATAATAAAAAAACTATGGAAGAAAACAAAAAAACAAACAATAAATTTATCTTGGGATTTATTGTTGGAATTGTCATCGTTCTTATTTTGGGAGGAGCTGTGCTAGCAGCTAAGGCCACAAAGGATAAGAATCTTTCAAAAGAAGAAATCAAGGAAGTTGTTGAAAAATTTATTAATCAAGATGTCCCAGAAGGGGAGACTCCAGCAACAGTTAACTCTGTTGAGGAATTTAATTCTGGATTATATAAATTGCAAGTGGGACTTGGCACACAGGTGGTAGAAGCATACGCAACAAAAGATGGAAAAAAGATTTTTCCTGCTGCCATTGATATTCAACCTTCAGATCAGGATCAAGTAAATCAGAATCAGCAACCAATAGAAGTGTCAAAGTCTGATAAACCTGTTGTTGAATTATTTGTAATGAGTTATTGTCCTTATGGAACGCAAATAGAGAAGGGAATAATACCGGCAGTACAAGCACTTGGTAACAAAATAGATTTCAAGTTGAAATTTGTTAATTATATAATGCATGGTCAAGATGAAATTGACGAAAATTTAAGGGAATACTGCATTCAGAAAGAACAGAACGATAAGTTATTGCCTTACATGACTTGTTTTTTGAAAAGCGGCGATTGGGAGTCATGTTTATCGACTGCAGGTGTTAATAAGGGTAAAATGGATAATTGTGTGGCGAGCGCAGATAAGCAATTTAAAATCAGCGCTAATTTCAAAGATAAAAGTACTTGGATGGGAAACTATCCAACATTTAATGTAGATGATGCTGATAATAAAAAATACGACGTGCAAGGATCACCGACGCTTGTTATTAACGGTACGGTTGTTAATTCAGCTAGAGACAGTAGTAGCTTGTTAAGCGCTATTTGTGGAGGGTTTAACAATGCTCCCGAAGCCTGTTCAAAGGCAAACTTGCCTAATTCAACACCGGCTCCCGGTTTCGGAGAAGGTACTGCCAGCTCTGCAAGTGCTTCAGCTGACTGTGGAACATAATATATAAATTTAGATAAAAATCAATGCTTCAGACTGTCTGAAGCATTGATTTTTTTGTTGGACAAAACAATAAAAATAAGGTAAAATTTAAAAATGTTTAATGGAGAGTTCGCATAGTGGTCGAGTGCGCTCGCTTGGAAAGCGAGTAGGGTGTCAAAGCCCTCGGGAGTTCGAATCTCCCACTCTCCGCCAGAATTGAAAATCGGAATTGGAAGCCGAAATGGGGTCGGCGCGAAGCGCCGACACAAACGCATTCCCGCCAAAAA
>CAYGKC010000023.1:0-16115 GCA_964350585.1 uncultured Gammaproteobacteria bacterium | reverse complement strand
TCATATATGTTTTTAACCCCTCCCAACCCTCCCCTTCGTAAGGGGAGGGCAGGAAATAGGTGAATTGATTTTTATTTAACTGGTGTTTAATTTAGACAGTTTCCTATCCATTTGCGATGGCGTAATTTATTTGTATTTGCCCCCTCCTTTCGAAGGAGGGGGTTGGGGGAGGTAGTTGAAGGTATTATTAAGTCTTAAGTTTGTATGATTCAATATAGATAACATTTATAACTTCATCAAGATTATCATAAATATCCGTGCTTGAGAATCTTAAAAATTTAATGCCCAGCTTCTCAATACAGTTCTGCCTTTGCTTGTCTTTTGTTTCGGCGATTTCGTTTATTGTGTGTGAGCACCCGTCTATTTCTATAGCCAAATTTATTTCCGGGCAATAGAAATCCACTATATACTTATCGATGCTATATTGCCTACGGAATTTTAAACCATGTATCTGTTTACCCTTGAGCTTCTGCCACAATATTTTCTCCGATGAAGTTTGGCTGTTTCTTAGCTTTTTTCTTAAATTAGTAAACTCCTTTTTGTTAAAGATTTGTGTCATTTTTAACCCCTCCCAACCCTCCCCTTCGTAAGGGGAGGGCAGAAAAAATTTATTTAAGTTCTCAGTTATCAGCTACACTTATTTCGACTTCAAAATTATACTTTAAATTTTCTCAGTCTCGCCCCAGTTATCGCCTACGCTTACTTCGACTTCAATTGGCGCGCGGAGGTTCATTACTGAACACATTGTTTCGCTGACGAATTCAGCAACTTTTTTTGTGTCTTTTTCGGGTACTTCAAAAACCAATTCGTCATGTACCTGTAAAATCATTTCTGTTTTTGGTGAAACATCATAAAGTTTTTTTTGAATTTCAACCATTGCCAATTTAATTAAATCAGCGGCAGTGCCTTGTACCGGCATATTTATTGCCGTGCGCTCCGCTGCAGAGCGAACTTGTTGAATGCCTGAGCTTATTTCCGGAATATATCTTCTTCTGCCATAGAGAGTTTCAACATAGCCTTTTTCTTGAGCCATTTCCAAAATTTCCGCTATATATTTTTTTACTCCTTTATATTTTAAAAAGTATTTTGTAATAAATTCTTGGGCCCTGCTATTGGAAATGCCGGTTCTTTGCGCCAATCCCCATGCGCCCATGCCGTAAAGCACTCCAAAGTTAACTTCTTTTGCTTGTCTTCGCATTTCCTTGGTTACTTCAGACTCTTCGACATCATTTATGAAAGCGGCTGTTGTTGTGTGTATGTCTCCGCCTGATTTAAAAATTTTCAACATATCTTTATCATCAGCCAGGGAGGCGACTATTCTAAGTTCAATTTGGGAATAATCGGCTTTTAATATTTTGAATCCTTTTTCTGCAATGAACGCCTGTCTAATTAAGCGCCCTTCTTCTGTGCGGATGGGAATATTTTGCAAGTTTGGATCTGAAGACGAGAGTCGTCCTGTTGCAGTTACGGTTTGATTAAAGCTGGTGTGGACTCGGCCGTCTTTTTTATTGATTAATTTTGGAAGCGCGTCTAAATAAGTATTTTTAAGTTTTGATATTTCTCTAAATTGTAAAATCAAATCAATTATTCTAATTTCTTTTTTATTGCCTTCTTTTTCCTTTAGCCAAACTAATAATTTTTCCAATTCTGCTGCGCCGGTTGAGATGCCGGTTTTTGTTTTTAACATTCCTTTGCCGTCAATGCCAAGCTTGGTAAATAATATATTTTTTAATTGCAATGGAGATGCCAAGTTAAATTCTTCGCCTACTAGCTCATAGACCTCTTTTTCAATTTTTTTAATTTTAACGTTGTATTTTTTGCTGATTTTTGACAGGAATTCTCCATCTATTTTTACGCCGTTTTTTTCTATTTGGGCCAGCGTCGCAATTAGAGGAATTTCAAGATTAGTGAACAAGCCCATCATATTTTCTTTTTCTAATTCTTTGGAAAATTTCAAATACAATTGCCAGGAAATATCCGCATCTTCGCAGGAATACCAACAGACTTTGTTGCAATCAACATCATTTAAGCAAATTTGTGCTTTTCCTTTGCCAATTAACTCTTCAATGGGTTGCATCTGATAGCCGAGTTCAACAAATGCAAGAGTGTCTAAGCTGTGCTGTCGGTGGCCCGGGTTTAAGATATAGGAGGCGACCATGGTATCAAAATAAATTCCGTTAACTTTTCCTCCCCTTTCAAAGGGGAGGCTAGGAGGGGTTTGGGAAATCTCTTTCTGCTTTCCGTATTTCAAAACCTCCCCTGGCCCCTCCTTGGAGAGGAGGGGAAGATTAAAAAATTCGTTTAAAACTTCTATATCAAACTTTAAATTATGACCAATTTTTTTAATTTTTTCATCTGAAAAAACTGCTGACAGTTCTTTTTTGTGTTTAACTAAAATTTCTTTGACCAAATAATACGCAAGATCTTTTTTCCAGCAGAAACTTACCCCCACTAAATCGCTAGAAAACGGATCAAGCCCGGAAGTTTCGGTATCAAAACAAAATTCTTCTTGTCGAAGCAATTCTTTAAGAAATTTCTGGAAGGCATCCTCTTTATTGATAAGTACATACTGTTCATCTCTTTTTTTAATCGGACCTGTTTGTATTTCTTCTGGTTCTTTTTCATCAGTAGCAGTTTTTTCAAAAAGTGATGATTGAGCCCCTTTAATTTGAACTTTTCCATAATTTAAGCCAGCTAAAGAAGAGAGCAATCTTTTAAATTCATATTTTTGAAATACATCAATTACTTTTTGCAGATCAAAACTGCCGAATTTTACATCTTCAAGTTTGAAATCTATTGGCACATCTAGAATAATGGTAGCCAGTCGCTTAGAAATAAAAGCGTTTTCTTTATCTACTTTAAGCAAACCCCTAGTTCGGTCTTTAATTTTAAGAGATTCAATATTTTTATAGATATTTTCTAAAGTTCCGAATTCGTTGAGTAATCCTATAGCTCCTTTTTCGCCAATGCCTCGAACGCCGGGAATATTATCAGAAACATCACCTCGGAGCGCCTTATAGTCTATGAGCTGATTGGGCTTTAAGCCGTCAAATTTTTCTTGAATGCCCTTTTCATCATAAATTATAGTTTCACTTAATCCTTTATGCGGAGCCAAAACCTTGGTGTTGTCATCAATTAGCTGATAGGCATCTTGATCGCCGGTAACAATAATTGTTTCAATGTCAGGACGATCAACAGTTTTTAAATGGCAAATGGTTCCAATTAAATCATCAGCTTCAAAACCGGGTTTTTCAAAACAGGAAATGCTAAAGGCGGTAAGAATTTCTTTAACTAAAGGGATTTGCTGGTAAAGCTCATCGGGCGCTTTTACTCTGTGCGCCTTGTATGCTTCAAATTCTTTGTGGCGGAACGTTTTTTCTTTGTGGTCAAAGCAAGCCGCAATATAATCAGGCTTTAAGTCTTTGATCGTTTTAAGCAAAATCATGGTGAATCCGTAAGCCGCATTTGTCACAATACCATCTTTATTTGTCAGTGGTGGAATTGCATGAAAGGCGCGATGTATGAGCGCGTTAGAATCAATGACTGCTAATTTTAGTTTAGTTTTTGGCATTATTTTAGTATTTAAACTAACTATATTATATATAAGTATGAATTAAAAGTCATTGTTTTTGACTTTTATACCATATGACTGATAAATTAACTTATAGTTGAACTTTACAAAGGAGGTCGTATTATGTTGATTCTCATTATGTCCGACACTCATAGTGTTGACAAGAGTAAGATAAAGATGATTGTTAGTGATGCAATAAATCGAGGCGTAGAGTTAATTATTCATCCTGGCGATATTCAAAAAGAGCATATTGACGCTGGTCTTTTTGGAAATTTGCCGGTAATTTGCGCTTTGACGGAAAATCAGAGCCCAATGCGTAACAGTGACTTTGTGTTTGCTCCTGCTAACTGGTGTTTTACCAGGCCCAGTGAGGTTGATTCAGCTAAAATGCTGTTAACTGATCCGGAAATAAAAAGAATATTGGATCAATACATCATTGATGAAGAAGTTAGTAAGCTTATTTCTGAAAGAATAGGCGATGCCAACATTCGAAGGTTGATTGAACTCCAAAGCATTGCTGACAGGATAGTAAATCTGGGAGACCTGAAGATTTATGTAGGTCACAAGAGGTCCTATGATGTATTGACTGACTCAGTACGATTCAATCGTTTTATGAATGAGGTAAATCAGGTTTGTGATGGAGTTTCTCTTATTTGTACGGGGCATACCCATCATAAATTCCTTATTCAGAAGGATCAGATTAATTGGATAAATCCGGGAGCAGTAATGGTGATGCCGGCAGGAGTTGTTCCTTACGACGGCTATGATTACGCCATTTTTAACAGCGACAATAATGAAGTGATATTCTGTCATATTCCGGTTGTTGTCGCCAATACCAACAGTTGCACCGTGGGGATAATTTCCGATACAGGGAATATTAGCAAATTAGATGAGCAATATTGGTGGCTGTTAGCGGAAGAGCTTATGCAACGCGGTACCAAATATCTAATTTGCTGCGGAAACCATTGGATTGGTGATATTGGCAGAGCTGAACTTGGCAGTTTTGAAATTTTCTATAACCTTTTGCCACACCAAAGCGACAATGCTTCAACACCAGGCAATTGGCATAGGATAAATCCAGATCTGCCGTTAGTTGAAATTGAAGGCTTCAATTTCCTGGTCCAGTATAATTTTGGTACGGATCTTTCTTCAAGATCTGAGCATGATTCTTTGAGTATTGCGAAATCCTTGTCACGAAACTATGAGAATCGCCAAATAGATTTTGTTGTTTGTGGCCTAGGCAGTGACGCATTGTTCGAAGATGGCGGAGATATTGCCATAATCAATCCTGGCGACTCAAGGAAAAAAAGGAAGTTTGCAACAGTTTGTCTGCCAAGAAGCGAAATAACGTTTGGAACGGTTAGAGCCGGATCTAACATTAACTGAAATTTAGGAGGAGCGCTGGTAAGAAATTACTGGCGCTTTTTTTGTTTATCCGGAAATTTTCTGGTAAAATGATAACAATTGATTTTATCAAAAATTTATTATGTTTCTTCAGCGAATAGAGCTTCAAGGTTTTAAATCTTTTGCCAGCAAGGTTGTTTTAGAATTTCCTGCACCGGATAAAAAAGATAGAACTCGTGGAATAACGGCAATTGTTGGACCTAACGGTTCAGGCAAATCAAACGTGGTTGATGCTGTAAGGTGGGTGCTTGGCGAACAAAGTCTCAAACTTTTAAGAGGAAAAAAATCAACAGATGTGATATTTAGCGGATCAGCTAAAAAATCTCAGTCTGGAATGGCTGAAGTTTCTTTGATTTTAAATAATGAGGATGGAAGTGCTCCGATAGATTACAGTGAGTTGGCAATTAGCAGAAAAATATATCGTGATGGGACATCACAATATTTTATAAATAAGAATGAGGTAAGACTGTTTGACGTTGTAATGCTTTTAGCTAAAGCTAATTTTGGACAAAATACTTATGGTGTTATTGGTCAGGGTATGGTAGATAAGATTGTAAATTATTCTTCACAGGAAAGAAAAGAATTTTTTGACGAAGCTACTGGCGTAAAGCAGTTTCAAATAAAAAGAGACAGGTCTGTAAATAAATTAAAAAGATCGAGGGAAAATGTCAGTCAGGCGGATATATTATTAAAGGAATTAGAACCGCACTTAAAATCATTAACCAGGCAAGTAAATAAATTGCGCCAAAGGCAACAGTTAGAAACAGAATTAAAGGATGAACAGGTAAGATACTACGCCAAAATTTGGTCGGACTTAAATGAACAGTATGATAAATTCGCTATTTCATATAATTCTTTAGATAAACAAAAAAATACTAAAGAAACTGAGATAGGGGAAATTGAAGAAGAATTGCAAAAAATGGGCGAAGAAGCGGGCAGAGTAGAAGGGTTTGATAAAATAAAAAAAGAATACGATATCTTAATTAGCGATAAAAATACTGTTTTGCAAGAATTGGCAATAGTAAGAGGTAAAATGGATTTAGAGTATTCCAAGGTAGGCAAGCAAAACTTATCATGGCTTGAAAATAAAAAACAGGAAATAGCAGCAAATATGGATGAGATGGATGCTGAAGAAAAAATTTCAACAAATAAACTTCAGAAGCTAATTACTGATCTGGAAAGCAAGGAAGATATTGTGAATAAAATTAACAGTGAACTGACAGTTTGGCAGAATAACTTTCAAATATTGCAAGATGAATTTTATAAAGCAAAAAATGGAGAAAGGCAGAATTATTCACTTGATCCCGCAAAAGCTATTTTGCGACTAAAATCAACAATTTCAGGTATTTTTGGTGCAGTTAGTCAATTAGGCAAAATTGACAGTAAATATGAAAATGCTCTTTCAGCGGCGGCCGGAAACCGTTTATGGGCGATAGTTGTTGATACTGAAGTTACAGCCGTAAAGTGTATAAATTATCTAAAAGAAAATAAGCTTGGTAGTGTTACATTTTTTCCTTTAAGTAAACTTTCTGGATTTTCAGCAAACAGAGAGGCTCAGGAAATTGCCAATCAAAGTGGGGCAATGGGGCTTGCTGTGGATTTGGTGGCATTTGATCGTAAGTTTCAAAAGGTATTTGAACAAGTTTTCGGGTCTACTGTTGTTGTAAATGATTTGGATGCGGCCAAAGAAATAGGAGTAGGAAGAGAGAGGATGGTTACTTTGGATGGTGATATGCTGGAAAAAAGCGGTATTATAAAAGGAGGTTATAGGAAAGAAAAAGGCAAATGGTCCATTTTTGATTCTATTGTGGCGCCATCTCAGGAAGAAAAGATAAGACAGATTTCTGAATTAAAAAATAAAATCGATTCAGAGTATATTAAAAAAGAAGTTTTATTGTCCGAAATTTCAGAAACAAAAATTGCCATACAAGTTTTGCAATCAAATATCAAACAAGCTTCATTGCAATTTAATACGTATAAGAAGGAAAAGGAACAAATAGAATCTGAATTAAGGGAAGGGCAGCTTGATCCTCAAGAACAGGATGAATATTTCAAAAATTTAAAAAATAAAAAGACAGATTTAGAAAAAGAAGAAAATACTTACAATAAAAAAATTGTACAAATAAAAGAAAAGTTAGATTCATTTAATTCGGCTGAAGAGGAAAAAAAGCAGAGAATTTTTTCTTTGCAACATCAAATTCATAATAAACAGAATGAATTAAGTGACATAGTAAATTCATTAAATGATGTGAAGGTTGAGCTGGCAAAAATTGAAACCAAAAAAGAAGATGCCTTTTCATCTATGAAGGAAGATTTAGGGGAAGATTTCTTACCTAAGTCAAAAGTAGATGTTTCTTCTGTGGATGTTGAGGAGACAAAAAATAAAATAGAAAAATTAAAGAAGAGTTTGGAAATGATAGGAGGTATTGATCCTGAAGTTGAGGGAGAATTTAAACAAGTAAATGAAAGATTTCAATTTTTAAGTAAAGAAAGTGAAGACTTGCATAAGGCTATTATTGATTTGGAAAAAGTTGTTCAAGAGTTGGATAAAATAATTAAGAAACAATTTGAAGACGAATTTAAAAAGATTAATGGAGATTTTTCAAGATATTTCAAACAGCTTTTTGATGGAGGCGTGGCAAAATTAGTTTTGGCACAGAAGGAGGTAACGGAGGCAGAAGAAGCCTTGGCTGAAGTTCAGAATCTTGGAAACGAAAATTCAGAAATTAAAAAGCAACCTGTTTTAGTGGAAGAGAAATCATTCTTGGCCAATATGGGAATTGAAATAGAAGCTTGCCCTCCCGGTAAAAAAATAAAAAATATCACTTCACTTTCCGGAGGGGAGAAGACTATGACCGCCTTGGCATTGATTTGCGCTATTATTGCCAATAATCCTGCACCATTTATATTATTTGATGAAGTGGATGCTGCTTTGGATGAGAACAATTCAAATAAGTTTAGTTCTATAATTGAGGAACTTTCTCATAAGACTCAGTTTGTAATTATTACTCATAATCGCGCAATTATGTCTCATTCCGATGTTCTTTATGGAGTAACTATGCAAGGTGACGGTGTCTCAAGATTAATTGGTTTAAAGTTGTCTGAGGCCGAGGAAATGACAAAATGAAATATCATAAATTAGAAAAAGAACCCGGTAATGATTTCCCAGATGATATTTTTTTTAACCTTCCAGAAATTCAGGCAGGTAAGGATCTTTGGCAAAATAAATTTCATCAATATGATGTTTTGGAGCACACCCAAAAATTTGTCGAATGTTTAAGTGAGTTTTCAAAAGATAGAAATGTTAGAGCTGCAGGCTGGTTGCATGATATTGGGAAGTCAATAGTTGCTATTCCCAAAATTAGTAAAGATGGATTAGTGGAGTATTCTATTGATGGGAAAAAATACCATACTTTTCCAAATCATGAGATTGTCGGTGAAGAGATGGTAAAAAAAATGGATCCGAAAATTTTTAAAGAATTTGATTTGGATCAGGAAAAAATAGCTTCATTGGTAGGATGTCATTACTTGCCTATGAAGGGAATAAAAGTATTGAGAAAGTCAACCAGTTTCCATAATTTTAAAATAGCTTTTAATCATCTTGAACAAGTGTTGGGACATATGTCCGTAAGTCAAGAAGAAGTTTTGGATATGTTTATTGCCGATAGCCTGTCTAAAGGAATGGGATGTTCTGATCGTGAGGAATTGTTACTAGTGCGAGAAACACTATTGAAAAATAATAATACTGATGAAGATTTATTGAAAATTTATCAATTACAAAGAAAAATTTAATAATAATAAATAATTTATGCAAGAAAACTTGGCAAAATTACAAACCAAAATTGAAAAGGATCCTAAAAGGGATAAAATGGATAAATTTTTTCAAGAGACTCCTGAAGTTCAAGCTGAGATTGATGTATGGCAAAATAAATGGCATGAATTTGATGTGTATACTCATACATTAGAGTTTATAAAAGCGATAGAGCAATTTTCTCAGGATTCGAATATAAGAGCTGCGGCTTGGTTGCATGATATAGGAAAACCAGTGGTGGCAATTCCTTTAATAGAAGAAGGTAAACAGCAATGTAATGCTCAAGGTAAGCCCTATCATAAGTTTGACAGACATGAGATTGTCGGTGAAGAGATGGTAAAAAAAATGGATTCGCAGATTTTTGAAGAGTTTGATTTGGATCAGGAAAAAATAGCTTCATTGGTCGGATGTCATTTTCTGCCGATGAAAACAATTAAAATTTTAAAAAAGATAAATAATTTTGATGAATTTTTGCAAAAGTTTAATCAACTTAATGAAATATTGGGAAGCTTGTCAATCACTAAAGAAGAAGTGATGACGATGTTTATTGCGGATTGTCTTGCTAAAGGCCGTGGCAGTAGTCAGCCGGACTTAATGCCCATAAGAGAGGCCCTGCTAAAAGAAAATTATACAGAAGATGATGTTAAGGAAATATATGAAATTCAGAAAGAATGCTACGGTGTAAAGCAATAAGTAAAAAAAGCGCCCCTGCAACATTTTTGCAGGGGCTTTGTTTTTTTGTTATGGCTTGGAAACATGGAAGGACTCGTTGCTAAAGCCAATGCGGCAGGAGAAGCCATTTTCTTCGGATGAGTGTCTGCCAAATTGGTAATCACAGTAGAGGTAAGTTGGTTTGGTATAACCGTCAAACATTGCAACAACACTCACACCATTGTCATCAAAGGTGACGTCCAATACCTTACCATGAGCACTATACCCTTCATTGTCATAACAGCTGACCGTTCCACCGACGTATTCCGTAGCTTTTCTGGGCATTTTTTCTCCTTTCTATTCGAACATTGAATAATTCATCTCCGCAGGTTGTTTGCCGATAAAAGCAAATCCAGTTGGAAATTCAATTTCGATTCCTGTTGGAACTCTGAAAGCCTTGGCATTTTTAGTTTCAATGATATAAGGCTCTTTTGTATTGTCCTTTTCCCATTCTGCAAAAAGTCCCGTTGCAGTTTCTTTTTCTTGCCATTTCAAAGTAAGATAATAGCCAATCACATTATAATCGCTGATAATTCCTCGGCTATTCTTTAGTCCGAATTCCGAAATTTTGCAATATGCTTTGACAAGCAATTTTCTTTCATCATAGACTTCTTGCCAGGTCATTTCTGTTCTCATGGTTAGTCTCCCGTTTCTGTTTTAATGTTCAATAAAGTAGTATATCATAGTAATATAAAAATGTCAAGTATTTTAGAAATTAATAATTTAAAATTATTAATAATCAATAGTAATTAAATACAAAAAATATATTTAATATGTAAAATTAAATAAATAAATAAAAATAATTGACTATTTAATTTAATTATTATATTATAAAAAATAATAACATAATAATCGTCATATTAAATTTATGATGTTAGAACAATATTTACAAAATATAGGCCTGAACAATAAAGAAGCTAAATTATATTTGACTAGCCTGCAAATCGGTCCAGCTTTTGTTCATCAATTAGCAAAAATTTCCGGCTTAAAGAGAAGTACGGTTTATCAGGTTATTGATTCACTTTTGGATAAGTCGTTATTTTCAATAAGTCAGAAAGGTAAAAGAAAAATCTATACGGCAACAGATCCCGAAAGTTTGTCCTCTTTTGTTAAACAAAGGGAAAATATTCTTTCTCAAATAATGCCGGAGCTTATGGCGCTTAAAAATATTTCCGCTAATAAACCGTCAATAAGTATTTATGAAGGACAAAAGGGGCTTGAATGGATTTATGAAGATATGATAAAAATGCCAGGAGAAATTTTAGCTTTTGCTGCGCCAAGCGAAAAAATTGCTAAAAATTTATTAAATTATTTACATAGCCATTGGCGCCAAAGAAGGTATAAACAAAAAAATTTTTTAAGACGTATAAATATAAATGAAACAAATGATCCGACTAACAACTTCAAAAAAATCAGCGAACCTGAAAAACTAGAACAAATTTATTATTTGCCTAAAGAAAATTATCCATTTTCTATAGGCATATATATATATAGACAGAAGGTAGCTTTTGTTTCATACCAGGAACAAGAAATGTTTGGGATAATAGTTACAAGCCCAGAAATAAATGTGACTATGAAAATGATGTTTGAGACATTTTGGAATAGATAGTTGACAAAATATAAATAATGTGATATTATATTTCATCCGTTCTTTTGAAGTCAAAAAATAGAGGAGAATTGCCATGTATAAGAATCTAAAGGCAATATATGAACTGTCAAAGATGAAAGATTCAATCTCTTATCAATTTATGATGTTACTGTATGCTGTAGATGTGGAAAGTGAAATTGGTAAGGGACTTATTCAATCCTTTCCACAGTATTTTACAGAAGATCCGGGACAAAATTCTGGGCCACTGCCATACAGTGCCGTAAAGAGCATGTTGAATGTCATAGTGATTGATTCAGCGGAAATGCTTTTGTGTCATGTATTTGGTGATACTCCTGCCCCACTCAAGATGTTTCCACTGAAACTAAAGGTGTGGTCAAGTTATCGGCAATCTGGAATTCCAAAAACCTGGAAACCCGGGAAAGTTTTTGTCTTAAGAAAGGAACCGGGAGATTGGGTAGTAGTTCATAACACCAGATTTCTTCAAGTGGCTGCTCCATACGGTTCCATTGATTTCAGTTGCTAGTGTAACTTTTATAAAGTGTCAGCACTCTTCGGGGTGCTTTTTTCTTGACTTTTTCCCATAATTATAGTAACATATCAGTACCGTTTAAAAGTGCTCAATTTTAAACACTTCAGCCACAGGCTGATCCGCCTCTGGCGGAAACTAATAATAAATTATGTTAACAATCAGATTTTCCAGAAAAGGAAAAAAGAAAATTCCACTATATTCTATTATTGTGGTTGAAAAATCTAAAGATCCTTGGGGTGATTATGTTGAAAAATTAGGAACCTATAATCCCCATACCAAGGCGTTGGAAATAAAGGCTGATAGGGTTCAGTATTGGATTTCTAAAGGCGCTCAACCTTCACCTTCAATGAATAATTTACTAGTATCAAAAGAAATTATTAAAGCGGAAAAGGTTAGAGCATCCAAATCAAAGCCTGGCAAA
Source organism: uncultured Gammaproteobacteria bacterium (assembly GCA_964350585.1). Taxonomy (GTDB): domain Bacteria; phylum Patescibacteriota; class Patescibacteriia; order 2-01-FULL-39-33; family 2-01-FULL-39-33; genus JBAYJM01. The sequence goes on along the minus strand of CAYGKC010000023.1, from coordinate 4,059 downwards.
AAGAAATCTGCCCAAATCGCCGCAGATGCAAAAATAAAGGAAGCTGAAGAAGCTAACAAGGCTAAAGCGGAGGCAGATGCAAAAGCAGAACAAGAAACAGTTGCTCCAGAAGAAGAAAAACCACAAGAAGAGCCACAAATACAATAAAATCAAGATAATAAAACAACCCCATTAAGGGGTTGTTTTATTATTAATGGTATTTAAAAAAATGTTGACAAAAATTATATAAATTGCTATCATAAAAATAGTACATAACAATAATAAATTGTTGTACTGAGAGAGCCGATGTTGCAGATAGGTCCGCAATTAACGGATTTCTCGGATTAGAAATAAAAGAACAAAAATATGGCCGAAAAGGATCAGAGTTTCGTAGAAGGCATCGTTAAAGCTATTGTAGCTCACCCTGACGATGTAAGAGTCGACAGAACAGTCGATGAAAGAGGAGTTTTACTCACTCTTCATGTAAATGTAAATGACATCGGCTATGTCATTGGTAAACAAGGTCAGACCGCTAGAGCAATTAGAACTCTCGCCAAAATCATTGGCGCACAAAACAATGCAAGAGTTAATCTAAAGATTGCAGAACCGGAAGGTTCAAGAGGTCCAAGAAGAGATCGCGAAGAACGCGAAGCAGTTCCTGCAGACATCAACACTGATGTTGTAGATGATTTGAAAATTTAAGATCACATCATACTAGAAAATCCCGCATCCGCCAGTCGGCGGAGCGGGATTTTCTTATTGTAAACTATTTTCTATTTTTTAAAAATTGTCTAATGTAAATTAAATTTAAACTAGTAAAAAATAGTCCTGTTGCGCCATTATTTTTTGTAATAAAATAAAAAATGACAAATATAATCAGTGCAATAAAAAAATATAAAACAAATACTTTGTCTATTTTAGAATCAAGAAAAAATTTAGGAATAATTGCAATAGAGCCCCAATAAGTGAACCACATTATCCAGCCGATAATTCCTACTGCTAAAATATTGTTAAGCTGTCCAAGCCAAAAAATTTCCAGAAGTAAACCAATGATTCCAAAAGAAATATAGATTAATAGGTCTTTTTTAATAATTTTTGACAGAAACAAAACAAAGGTTAAAAATAACATATAAGCAATCGTCATTGAAATCCATGGACCTTGCCTTTGTTCTATGATATTAAATCTGATAAGTTCTGTAGAGAGTGTAAGGACCAAACCTGACAAATAAAATAGAAATATTCTTTTATTCATAGTATTTTATTAGTATTATACTTTAAAAATTAATAATTGTAATGTTAAATAATGAAAAAGCTGGATAGATTAAAATATATAGAAAGCAATTTTGGTCAGCAATATGTGTTGGAATATTTTTCTTGCCGAAGCTTAAAGGAAATTTTGGAAGCAATAGATTATTTTAATTCAAAACAAGTGCAATGGAGTCTTCGGACTGATTCTGTTTCTTTAAATTTTAATCAATCACAATTGTCGCCATTTATATATTTAGGAAAGAAAGAAGAGGCAATTTCTCTTTGGAACACAAACGGTTCGCAATTGGAATATATCATATTTAAAGCAATGCCCAAATGTTATTTAAACGGTGTGGCAAAAATAATTGATAGTGAAATGGTTTTTTTTGAATACAATGAGATTGAAAAAGAAATAGCACAAAGGCATATGTATCAAATGCCAAAAAATCTTTCACACTTAATTATCGGACAAACCAGACATTCATCGGTTGTTTACTCAGGCTGGCCGGGACCAATGTTTTTACCTTTTGACGAATTTGTAGTTAAGAGGAAACTTAATCAAATTTATTCTTTGGTTTATTCTATAAAAGAAAAGGAAATTACTTTTTCCATTAGTTATCCTGAAAGAAAAATTATAATTTGGTAATGCTTTATGTAATTCCATATATTTGCTAATATTATTTTATGAAACAGTTTGATTTTATAACTATATTTCCAGAAATCCTTGATTCATATTTTAATGAGTCGCTTTTTAAGCGTGCGAAGGAAAATAAACTGATCAGAATCAAAACACATAATTTGAGAAAATGGACGACTGATAGACACCAAACAGTTGATGATAAGCCATATGGCGGAGGCGTCGGACTGGTTTTTAAAATCGAACCGATTTATAAAGCGTTGAAGGCTGTGGCAAAATTAACAATAAGAGACAAGAAAAAAACGAGAATTATTTTAACTGCGGCAAACGGGAAAGTTTTCAAGCAATCTGATGCAAAAAGATTATCAAAATATAATCAACTTGTTTTTATTTGTCCAAGGTATGAAGGTGTAGATGCGCGAGTTGAAAAGTTAGTTGATGAAAAAATTTCAATTGGAGAATATGTTTTATCAGGCGGGGAATTGCCCGCAGCAGTTATTGTGGAAGCAGTATGTAGACATGTTCCTGGCTTTGTGGGCAAGCAAGAATCAGTGGAGTTTGATTCCCATTCTCAGGAAGGATATTTAGAACACCCTCAATATACTAGGCCTGAAGTTTTTGAAGTTAATGGGAAAAAGTTAAGGGTTCCTAAAGTTTTGTTGTCTGGTCATCATGGACAGATAAGCACTTGGAGAAATAACAAATCTAAATAGTGTAAAAATATGGTTGAGAAAAAAAGGTTTAATTTTTATAGTCCCGATGATGGAATTGGTGGGAATAATATCAGCACCAATGAGGAATATACTGCACCAGAATCCGGCTTGGATATGAAGAAAACTATTGAATGGTATGAGGCTAACAAAGAGGAACTTGTACGAAGACTTCCGGACACTATTAATACCGGAAAGTTGGTACACCCCCTGGAAAATAGAGAGTATATTGAATTAACTGATGAGGAAGTTGCCTCAGTTTTAGATCTATTTCCCGAAGTGGTTCGTCGTAGATCCATAGTTAATTATATTGTCGGTCAGCCACAAACGTGGTTTAAGCAAGGAGAAGGGCAAGTTGCTACAACCAATAAGGATGAGGCCATATCTAAAACAGCGATAATACCGTCATACTTTGATCCTTCAAAGTGGACGAAGGATAATCCTGCGGCAGATGTTTGGTTGTATGCAATCAGCGATGAAGCCTGTTCGCCAGAGGTCAAGAAAATTATCTTATCAGAAGGATTGGCTCATGAATTTGCGCATGGTTTAATCGCAACTGCTTTGTATACTGAACAAAAATTGAAATTGCCTTCAGGTGAAAAGGTGGATGCTTTTATGTATATAATGGATAATTTTGCCAATGCAGTTGAGGATAAGCATACTCCGATCTCACATTACTCTTCATTTTTTGAAGATAAATTTAAATCTGATAACCCTCAGGAGGTAAAGACGGCGGTGAACGAAGAACTGGCAGAAAGTATTGCTGCTTATCTATTAAACTTCGTTTATTGTGACGATCCCGATAGAAGAATGGATCCTTTTAGAGATAGGCCAGAAGTAAAAAAGTTGGTTGATGATTTCTTAAATGCAGAGCTAATTTAATTATGATTATTAATTATCTGATTGTTGTTTTAGTAGTTAATTAAGAATGGCTAAAACCGGCCAGGTGTATGGTCTAATTGTTTATAAAATGTGCATAATTGTTGCTATAAACACTTGACAAGCTCCTTTAAAAGAGTTAATATTAATAAGCAAGAAGAAATAACCTTAAAACCTTCAAAAAAATTCCCAAAACTAAAGGATTTTTGAGAAAAAACAGTGGCATCTGATGGAATTGACCAAATGGTCGCCCAGTCGTTTAGACAGGGTAAAGTTCGTCAAATCGGATCCCTCTGTTTTTTCTTTTTCTGCGCAATTCCCTTTCTTATCGAAGGTGTGTCAAGAGAAAATAATGTTTCTCTGGAGGCTCAAAGTGAGCGTTGAAGAAATTGAAATGCAATTTTAACAACTGAATAGTGGTAAAAAGCACAACCCAAAGAAATTCTTTTGAATTTTTAACAGTCCGCTTAGGCGGACAAAAACATAACGGTTGGCAACTTAGCCGTAATTAAGTTGTATAAGTCAAGCGTTTAAGCTTACTCATTATAAATGAGAGTTTGATCCTGGCTCAGGATGAACGCTGGCGGCGTGTCTAAGGCATGCAAG
>CAYGKC010000022.1:0-18705 GCA_964350585.1 uncultured Gammaproteobacteria bacterium | reverse complement strand
AATGTACATCTTAACTTAATATATTAACATATTTAGATAAAATTGTCAATAGACTAGAATTTAAGTCAATTTTGCTACCCACAATTAATCTTTTTACACTAAAAAATCCTCTTTTTTTTATAATATTTAAATTTAGATAAAAATCAATGCTTCAGACAGTCTGAAGCATTGATTTTTTAAAAGGGAAAAACTCGTTTATTGAGTTAATAATTTTTGCATCAAAGCCAGAAATACCTTAGTATTAAACTCGACATCAGGCATTGCCCTGTGAGCATTTTTATGTTCAAAACCGAAGTTTTTTGCAACATTAATAAGAGTATAAGAAGGAAGTGAAAGTAATTTACGCGAAAGCTCGAGAGTATCAATCATCTTGTTTTCCGGGAAGGGCAAATTATTTTTTTTGCAGTGTTCCAAAATAAACAACCAATCAAACTCCTTGATATTATGGCCTACCACTATAGCGTTACCGGCAAAATCGATAAAGTCTTTAATTACCCTCACGCAATTTTCTCCATTAACGCTTAAAAAAATTTCATTTAAGCCATGAACTTTCTCCGCCTCAATAGGAATAGCCTTTGTAGGTCTTATTAATCTCTCAAACCTGCTTATTTCTTCAGAACCCTTCAGCTTTATTGCAGCAATTTCTAAAATCTCGTGCTGATTAGGATAAAGCCCTGAAGTCTCCAAATCAAAAACGACAAATTCAGTACTTAAAAAATTATCGTATTTTTCTTTTTTTTCTTGTTCAGTCATAATAATAACTTTAAAACATTTAGAAGCGTTTAGCAATGCCTTGAAAAAACAAGGTATTTATGGTATAATGCCTAAAGAATTTTTATTCTTTTATAAAAAAATTAAAAAACTCATGAGTTTTTCTATCGGAATAGTCGGCCTCCCTAACGTAGGCAAGTCAACTCTTTTTAAAGCATTAACAAAAAAACAAGTTGATGCTTCCAATTATCCATTCTGCACCATTGATCCCAACATTGGCATTGTTGCCGTACCAGATAAAAGAATGGATCTACTGTCAAAAGTATCAAATTCGGCAAAAATAGTTCCAACCGCTATTGAATTTGTCGATATAGCGGGAATTGTAAAGGGCGCTCATGAAGGCGAAGGTTTGGGCAATAAGTTTCTAGCCAATATAAGGGAAGTCGATGCCATTGTTCAAGTACTGAGGAATTTTTCAGATCCCAATGTGATTCACGTTGCCGGGAAAGTCGATTTTCAATCAGACAAAGAAACAATTAATATGGAACTGATATTTGCCGATCTTGAAACCATCGACAAAAGAATCACAGCCAATTTAAAAGATGTTAAAACCGGAAAAAAAGAGGCAAAAGAAATACAACCGCTTTTAGAAAAAATTAAAGTGGGCTTGGAAAACGGCAAACTCGCCAATGAAATTATAAATGACAAAGAAGAAATCAGTTTAATAAAACCCTTAAATCTGCTCACCATAAAACCGATGATTTACGTGCTTAACGTTGATGAGGACAAGATTTATGATGATAGTGATTTTATTGCCATTTCTGCAAAGATAGAAGCTGAATTAGCTGATTTAAATGAAGATGAAGCAAAAGAATACCTAAAAGAATTAAAACTGGAATCCTCAGGTTTGGAAAAACTGATTAAAAAGTCTTATGAAATTTTGGGTTTAATAACCTTTTTTACCAGCGGAGAAATGGAAACAAAAGCGTGGACCATACCAAATGGCGCCAAAGCTCCTCAAGCTGCAGGGGTAATTCACACAGATTTCGAAAAAGGTTTTATCAGAGCTGAAATTATTAATTGGAATGACTTAGTCGAAGAGGGAGGAGAAAGCAAAGCAAAAGAAAAAGGCCTAATACGCCTTGAAGGAAAAGATTATGTTATGAAAGACGGCGATGTGGCGCATTTTCGTTTCAGCACATAACTTGCTGTGCTGATGATTTATGATATAATATAAATATGAAAGATGATACAAAGTTAAAAATTATTCTTTATACTATTGTCGTTTTGACAGTCATTGCGGTTGTTGGAGCTTGGGAATTATTTGTCAAGCCGATTTATTTATTTGTTTCGCCTATTGTGGTCGATATTTGGAACTCTTTTGTTAATGTCGCTTCTACAGGAATATAACTTTTAACAAAACCGCCCTTTTGGGGCGGATTTTTTTATTGGTTTATTTTTATAAACCTATCACTTAACTCCATTCGATTTATAATTTCTTTTGAAACGCTCTCACCTGCCAATACAGCCTTGCCGTAATCAACAATTTCAATAGGAATTATTTCTATTTCTTTAATAGTATTTCCTTTATAGACCACCTTCGCCAAAGCGCCTTGAGCAGTTTCTCTTGACCACATCTGATCAAAAACCAAATTGCCAAGCGAATATAAAATGGGCTTTCCTTGATATATTTCTGTAACTTGCACCCAATGCGGATGATGGCCGATTACAAGGTCAGCGCCTGCATCGATTGCAGCTCTTGCAAAATTCTTCTGTTGCATATTTGGCTTATTTACATATTCTATTCCTGCATGCATCATAACAATAACACTGTCGCAACTTGCCCTTGCTGTTTGGACATTTTTTGCCATTACATCTTGATCCATACTTGCAATGCCGGGAGATGAAATGCCGGAAACATAAAGGTCCGAAGGATAAGCATAGCCCAAAAAACAAAATTTAGAATCATTTGCGTATAACTCCTTATAACTATGAGCTTCATCTGAATCCAAACCCGCTCCGACATAAGTGATATTGTTTTCATTTAAAAGGGTAAAAGTATCTTGCATCCCCTTTTTACCTTGATTGCCAAAATGATTATTTGCCAATGAAACCAAATCTACTCCAGCCGTCTTCAGTGCTAAAATGGACTTTGGATCTGCATTAAAACTAAAAGAACCTGTTGGTACCGTGTAGGATTTTAATCCTATGGTAAACGGCGATTCTAAATTTATTACAGAAATGTCAGCACTTAACATTGTTGGTGATACATCTTTAAGTGGCCAAGAAAAATCATTATATTTTACCATTTTCTGCCCAACCACTCTTGAAAGCATCACGTCTCCGCCAAAAATTATAGAAGTAGTCTTTTCAGGAACATTCTCTAATAAATTCTCTTCTGAAACATCCGATTCTGATTGAATAAATTCGAATGTCCAAATAGGTGCCTTAACATTATTGGCCCAGACTAAAGTAAAAATGATAAATAACAATATACAGAATAAGAAATAAAATATTATTTTTCTACTTTTTTTCATAAATTAAAATTTTTCTCCAAACTTTCTGATCGTTTCTTTTATAAATTAAATTACCCTTATCAAGCCTTACAAAACCTAAATCTTCTACTTCTTTTTCTATTCCCATTTCAAATATTTTGTCCTTGACATGCCACTGAGGAAAAACAATAACTACTTTTCCTTTTTTTTGAAGTATCTTTTTGAATTCCTTAAAACTTCTTAGATATAAATCCTTTAACTGACTAATAATTTTTTTAATATCAAATTCAGTTTCACTCCCTTTTATTGGTCTGCCCAAAAATGGTTCAGTAATAATAGATGAAATATTTTCCTTGGCTATTTTTTGAGAAATTTCTGTCGAATCGCAACTAAATACCTCGAGATCAATTTTTTTAATACCTAATCTTTCAATAAGCCATTGGGTATTGTTGGCGCTGTCATCAACCGCTTTGTTTGAAATATCAGATCCTTTTAAATTCCTGTATCCTAGTGATACGGCTTCCGTAAGAATAGTTCCGGAACCGCAAAACGGATCCAATATAAATGAAGTAAAATCCGCACCGCTTAAATTTACCATTATTCTGGCAAGTTTGGGCGGAAGCATTCCTGAGAGAGAATCGCTTTTGGGACGTCCGTAATCCCTGTCTGAAAATCCACGAAAATCCTGTACAGCGCAAGTTAATCCGACTATGTCTGGCAGTATCAAAAAATCCAAACACTTTTCTTTTGCTACTATTACGGAAGATAATTTCGAATCCTTACTCTCCACAAATCTTGATTGAATATTTTTGGATTTTAACAAACCTTTTATAACCAATCCAAATTTATTTTTACGTTCTGTTTCATACCAACTAAAACCAAATTTAACCTTTCCTGATTTAGGGGCTTCAATTATATTTTTCAAAATTAGCCTTTCATCCAACTTCTCTCCGATTACCTTCCCAATTTTTATTGTTCCACCCAGCCTTACTTGGGCCTTTTGGCAGTCAATTTTTTCACCTTCAAAAATAGCAAAATCCGATCCTTGCTTTAGCAAAATCAAATTTTGATATACTGCTTTTATTTCAGCCAATGATAGCTCAGGGTTATTGCCTAAGACAAATATATATTTTTCCATACAATTATTATATCATAAAAAAATCGGCGCCAGCATTTCGACGCCGATTAAAAGCTATTGCTGACTATATGCAATAGCCATGGCAATATCTTCTGCCAACTTTGTGATGACTGTATCTTGATTGTTTGCAAGCATTATCCTGTTTACAGCATCCTGAGGCAAGTTAAAAATGAAATTAACGATTTTTTTTTCCGGTCCTTTTTGAATTGCGAATCTTTTGCCTCTAAGATAAACATTCAAGACCGGATCGAAAATCAAGCAAATTCTGGGATTCCCCCTAAAAACGCTTTGCCTCTGCATAAGCATGAGCCCGTTATTTGTACAACCGAAAGTTGCCATTGTATCCCAAAAAGGGTGGAAACCATTTTCTCCGGAAGCTATGTTGTTATAGACTACAACAAAACGAAAAATCGCTTTATTGAGCAAGCTAAAAGCTTCCTTGGCTGTGTTTACATAAATAAGTGAACCAGCCGTACATAATATTTCGCTATAGCGAGGACTTGTGTCAATGTACAAAATATCCATATTTTTACCCTCCTTTCTCCTAGTTTATAATTATATGGTCAATGTAGTTATTGTCAATAGTTGACTTTTTATTACCAGTTTGCTAAGATATAAGCACAAATTAAATAACCTTTACCAGATCCTCGGATCAGCCAAACTGAAGCAGTTTGGAATCTCACTTTAAGGAGTGAGAAAAGGCACGACATTCCCAAAGGTCCTGCCTTGGGATTTTTTAAAATTAAATAAAGTATAAAAATGACAAACTACGAACTGCTTTACATCGTACCAAACCAATATACGGACGATGAAGCAAAAAAAATTGAAGAAAAAATCAACACTTTCCTCCAAAAACAAGATGCTATTTTGGGCTTTAAAGAATTTTTGGGAAAGAAAAAATTGGCTTACCCAATAAACAAAATAGCACATGGCTATTATATTGTGGTAGAATTTGAATTAGAAGATGAAACAAAAGTTTCCAAAATCAGCAATGAGTTAAGACTGGACAAGGAAATTTTAAGAGCCCAAATAATCAAAAAGCACAAAATTACTCCTCAAGAGATTGCTAGGCAAAAGAAACAAAGAGAAGAAGTCAAAGACGGTGACAAAGAAAGAAGTGAAGAAAGACCAGCACCAAGAGTTGAAAAAAATGAAAAAGACAAACGAGTCAGCATTGAAAATTTAGACGAAAAACTTAATGAGATTTTAAACGACGATTCAGTTTTATAATAAATAATTCATAAAATAATTTTATGAACCTCAACAAAGCAATTATTATCGGTAATTTAACTGCCAACCCAGAAGTAAGAAATACTACTACAGGGCAGAACGTAGCTTCCTTTACTATCGCTACCAACAGAGTTTGGACAAAAGACGGTCAAAAACAAGAACAAGCTGAATTCCACAATATTGTAGCATGGGGCAAGCTTGCGGAAATCGTGGGTCAATATTTAGCCAAAGGACGTCTTTGCATGGTCGAAGGAAGAATACAAACAAGAAATTGGACTGACCAAAGCGGAACAAAGCATTGGAAAACAGAAATTATTGCAGAAAATATCCAACTTGGCCCTAGAGGACAAGGACAGGATCAAGGAGGAGGCTATGCTCCGACTGCGAAAACAGAATACGATTCCAATAGCAACCAAAATAATAATAACCAAATAGTCGAAGACGAAATTAAAGTTGAAGATATACCTTTTTAAAAAAATATGAACAATAATAACAACAAAAAAAATAAAGATTCTTTATTGCAAAAGGAAAAATTCTGTTTTTTCTGTGTCAATAACATAGATTATATTGACTATAAAAATATTAACTTGATTAGAAGATTTATTTCTTCTTATGGGAAAATAGTTCCTCGCAAAAGAAACAACGTTTGCTCAAAACATCAAAGAAAACTTTCCGAATCCATAAAAAGAGCAAGAATAATGGCGCTTTTGCCATTCGTTACTAAATAATTAAAATCAAAAAAATAATAATTGCCTTATTATTATTTTTTTAAATTTGATAAATATCATGCTTTCAACATTAAATGACATAAAAAAGGGGCTGAATATTCTTCAAAATGGCGAGCCATACGTAGTAATGGAAGCCCATTTTGTCAGAATGCAACAACGAAAGCCGGTCATGCAAACCAAACTTAAAAATTTAATCAACGGAAAAGTAGCTGAAATCAACTTCCATCCGGGAGACAGAGTTGAAGAAGCTGATTTGCAAAGAAAAAAAGTTGATTACCTTTATAACGATGGAGAAAATTTTCACTTTATGGCTCAAGATGATTTTGAGCAATTTACCATATCGAAAGAAAATATTGCAACTCAGATTGATTATTTAAGAGACGGTGATAAAGTTGATGCTCTGTATTTTAACGGTAATCCGGTTTCAATATCACTTCCTCCGAAAGTCGAACTGAAAGTTGTTTCCGCCCCAGAAGGAGTTAAAGGCAATAGTGCGCAAGGCAGAGTTACTAAAACAGCAGAAATGGAAACAGGTTTAAAAATTCAAGTCCCGTTATTTGTAAAAGAGAACGATATAATAAGAATAAACACAGATACTGGAGAATATGTTGAAAGAGTAAATTAAATACATAAAAAACCCCGCATAACGCGGGGTTTTTATAATGTTTATATTATTCTGCAACCTCTAAGCCTTGATCAGTTTCTTCATCCTTTTTTTGTTGCTGCTTTTTTAGTTCAGCAACCTCATCCATAATTTCCTTTCTCACGTTTTGCATCAATTTTGGATTTGATTTAAGAAATGCTTTTACATTTTCCCGGCCTGTTCCTAATTTTTCTTCACGGTAAGAATAAGTATTGCCAGACTTTTTTATGACTCCTTTTTCTACGCCAACGTCAATCAAATCACCAGATAAGGAAATTCCTTCGTTATACATAATATCGAATTCACAAGTTTGAAAAGGAGCCGCAACTTTATTTTTTACGACTTTTACCTTAACTCTGTTGCCGATATTTTTTTCTCCCTGCTTTATTTGAGCGCTTCTGCGAACTTCAATCCTGACTGAACAATAGAACTTCAAAGCATTTCCTCCGGTAGTTGTTTCAGGATTACCAAAAAATACACCAATTTTCTGCCTAATCTGATTTATAAAAACCAAAACTGTCTTACTCTTTGAAATTGCCCCGGTCAGTTTTCTAAGCGCTTGGCTCATTAAACGCGCCTGAAGTCCCATGTGAGAATCCCCCATATCACCTTCTATTTCAGCCTTTGGCACTAAAGCAGCAACAGAGTCGACTACTATCACATCAACCGCATTAGATCGCACCAAAGTCTCAACGATTTCTAAAGCCTGCTCACCAGTATCTGGCTGTGAGATAAGCAGTTCATTGACTTTAACACCTATTTTTCGTGCATAATCTGGATCTAAAGCATGCTCTGCGTCAACAAAAGCCGCGACACCCCCTATTTTTTGTACTTCAGCCACAATATGCTGAGCTAGGGTAGTCTTTCCAGATGCCTCAGGACCGAATATTTCAACTATCCTGCCTCTTGGAACACCGCCAACACCTAAAGCCAAATCCAAGGAAACACAACCCGTAGGCACGACATCTACCATCATGGCTTTTGATTCCCCAAATTTCATTATTGCTCCCTCACCAAATCTTTCTCTTATTTGGTTTACGGCTGCCTCAACGGCTTCAAATTTGCCATCTTGATTATTTTCATCGCTGGTTTTCTTTGGCATAATATTCTGAATTATTTATTTAAAATTTTTATCCCCAGTTGGTTACGCCAATTTTAACAAATAGCATCACTTATGGCAACTGGATTAATTTTCTGCTTCTTCGAGCAATAATACTCTTAAATTTATTTGATTTTGTCTACTATACTTCTTTTTTGCCGTAACTGTAATAAGATTCAGTCCTCTTTGCAAGTCTATCTGTTCTTCAAAATCACCATTAGCATCAACAAAAATTACATTATTATTTATTGTCATTTCAACTTCTTTTTGCGATTTGCCCTTAACTGTTAGCTCTTTATCTAATGTTTTTAAACTGTCCTGCGGTTCAATTATTACAAGTGACGGAGGAGAAAATATTTGGTTAACTTTATAAGCTAAAAAAATAAACACAGCCGCAACAACAATAAAAATAATTACTTTTTTAACAGTCTTATGCCATGATTTAAAAAAGTTTATTTTCTGCCTATCTTTATTAAAAAGTGTTTTTTTATAATCATTTTTTGCCTTAAAATATACATCTTTAAATTTTATACCTAAAAAATTACAATAAGTTTTAAGATATTTCTTCCACTTTTTCTTTGGAAGGTTTAAAAAGTCACTGCTTTCCAGTGCCTCAAGATATTTAAAGGGTATTTTGCATTTTTTACTAACAACGTCCAAATTTACTCTTTTTTTTTGCCTAAAATTATAAAGCAATTCGCCAAAATTATAATCTTTTTGCATAGTTTGTCAGTTTAAGACCATTCTCCATCATTAAAAAATGAACTACTTTTTATATTTTTATTTTCTTCTTTTTTTTCTACCTCCCCTTCTTCATTACTTAACTCTAAATCAGTTTCTTCTTGCTCTTCTTCTTCATTAGTAAATTCAGTTAAATCAACTGACTCGCCCTGGTCCTCCTCTTCTTCTCCGTTATTATCATCTTCTTCTATCTGTTCATCTTCAATAAAAGGATTGTCTTCTGTTATTTCTTTTTTGTCAACTCGTGAAAAAGAAGTAAATGAAGGCTCTTCATTATTATTACCTAATAACTCCCCCTCCAAATCATGCTCCTTGGCGGCAAATTCTATTGGATTAATATTGTTTGATATTTTGTCTAGAAATACTTCTCTTGCCTTTGCGCCATCAGCAGGACCAATTATTCCTTGTTCTTCCAGTAAGTCTAAAATTCTTGCAGCTCGAGCATAGCCTATTTTTAAGCGTCTTTGCAACAGTGATGCGGAAGCCTTACCAGATTGAGCAATAATTTCTTTTGCTTCTCCCAAAAGAGAATCTCCATCCTCATCTCCGCCCATACCACTAGACATAGCAAATCCGCCTTGTCTTTCCCCCATAGCTTCAATATAATCCGCTTCCCCAAATTGTTTTATATAGTTAATAACTGTAAATATTTCCTTATCCGAAAGAAATACTCCTTGAATTCTTTTAGGCCTTGAAATGTCAGGGCCCAAATAAAGCATATCTCCCCTTCCAACCAACTTTTCTGCCCCGGATGCGTCTAGTATAGTCCTGGAGTCAATCAAAGAGGCTACGGCGAAAGATATTCTTGCCGGTATATTTGCTTTTATCAAGCCTGTAATTACCTCAATAGAAGGCCTCTGCGTCGCAAGTATTAAGTGTATTCCGACTGCGCGAGCCATTTGGGCTAATCGGACAATTCCTCCCTCAATATCGCCCGAAGCAGCAGCCATTAAATCAGCTAATTCATCTATAATAAACACTATATATGGCAGTTTTTCATTGGGATAATCCTGATTATAAGAAGCAATATTTCTTCTGCCGAATTTTGAGAGTAATTCAAATCTCCTTTCCATTTCACAAACGCACCATTTTAATGCCAGCACAGTCTTTTTTACATCAGTAATCACTGGAGTTAGAAGATAAGGTATTTTGTTATAAACAGTCAACTCCACTCTTTTTGGATCAACTAAAATAAATTTAAGCTCATCAGGGTTATTTTGATAAAGCAAACTGACAATAATAGAATTTACGCATACTGATTTTCCTGAGCCTGTTGCTCCTGCTATAAGCAAGTGGGGCATCCTTTCAAGATTAGCAAAATAAGAATTACCACTGACATCTTTTCCTAAGGCTAATGATAGATTTCCCTTTCTTTCTTTGTATTCCTTACTAAGTAAAAGTTCACCCATAGTAACCTTGGCTGCCATTTGATTAGGTATTTCTATACCAACCAATGATCTGCCCGGTATTGGCGCCTCTATTCTAATCGGATGCGCAGCCAGGGCCAAGGCTAAATCACTGTTTAGATTTGTTATTTTTGATAGTTTAACGCCGTCTGCGGGTCTTAGAGTATACTGCGTTACGGTTGGACCGACATTTACCAAGCCCATTTCGACCGGAATATTAAAGTTGGCTAAAGTTCTTTTGATAACTTCCTGATTATTTTTTATATCTCCTGAAGTCGGTTTTCCCGCCTTGCTTGATACTAATTCCAAAGGTAAAACGATTTTTTTTCCAAATTTTTTGGGAACAAATGATTCTTCTTCATTTTTATTTTTTTCATCTTGCGCCTGGGCAATATCTTTTTTTGCAAAATGAGGTTCTTCCTCCTCTTCCTTATCTTCATCTTCCATTACGGCTACAGGAGTTTCTGCACTTTCTTCTTCTATCTCATCATCTACATCAACAACTGAACTTAATTTAGTAATTTGCCTGTTTGTTCTTCTTTCCCTGAACCATAAGTTAAGTTTTGTAAATTTTGCAATTAAAAATTTAATAAAAATGATAGGCCAAAGCAATCCATGTGCTGACATCTCAAAAGCAAGCAGTATTCCAACCAAGAAAACAGAAATACATACCACAATTCCTCCTAAATAATTCATGTATTTTAAAAGCGGCCATGATAAAATTAAACCTAAGTATCCTCCTCCGAGACCTTCGTTTGCTCTATCAAACAATTCCCAAATTCCAAAATTCAAATGCCATAAACCGGTTAAGCCGATTATTGCCAAAATAGCTCCTACATAGTTTATAATCTTTAAATTGTATTTATCCTTTCTGAGCAAAAAATAAGCCCAGACAACTAGAATAACAGGAAAAAGAATCTTCAAATTTCCCATTAAATAAGCTTGGAGTGATTTTAAGCCTGAAAAAAATACGCCCGATTGTCCAAAAAGGGCTAAAATACTTAAGGCTGCAATCGCAAATAAAAAAATAATAAAAATTCCCATTTTAGTATCTGAAGATATTTGGAGTTGTCTGATTGATGTTGCTCCGCCATCTTCAGAACTTCTTCTGCTCCTTAAATATTTTCTTCTTTTATATCTTGCCATAAATAAATTTGACCTATAAAAATAGATTAAGATTGGATATATTATACCATAGATATTAAATGGACAAAAGATGAATAATAATTTATAATTAAGGCAAATTACCCATCTTTTTTAAATTAATGACAAAAAGTAAATATCTGCTAATCGCCTTAGCGGCAGCAGCAACTTTTTTCCTAGTTTATTTGCCGCATATAAATTACCCGATGCCTTTTCATATTGATGAATGGCACCATATTTCAGAAGCGATTCGAATGGGAAATTATGGAGAATATTTTGATTTCTTAAAACTAGAGACTGCTTACAGAGCGAGAGGCTTAGAAATAGGATTTCATTTTTTTCTTTTTCTGCTTTCAAACGTAATGGATTTAGTTGTTGTTTACAAATTTTTTCCAGCCATTTGGGCAGTAATATCAGCATTAGTCCTCTTTTTTGTTGTTTATAAAAAAACTGACAAAAATTATTTTGTTGCACTTTTATCGATGATCTTTTTTGCTTCCATAAGGTCAAATGTAAATTTGACGGGAATATTATTTTTCAGCCCACTTACTTTCTCTATTCCATTAATCTTTTTATACATTTATTTTTACACTGAAGGCATAAGAAATCAGAAAATCAAACCGATTCTAATTAGTTTATTAATAATGCTAATTTTAATACCGATTCATTCGATTTCTGTCCTATTCGCCATCCCTATATTGTTTTTATACTCTTTATTCCATTTAAAATTTTTAATAAAAAAGATTCATTTCTTTTCTTTATTTTTACTACTGCCGATTTTAGGAATTACATTTTATAAATTTGTATTTAAAATAAATTGGACGGAACTACTAACTCACCTTAATAGTAATTGGCAATTTAAATACGGATGGGGAGTCCTTGAAGCCAACAACTCTTTTACGGAAACATATTCTATTGCTGGTTTTATAATGGCTATTTTAGGAATTATTTTTATTATAAAAAATAAAGAATTTAAAAAATATCTTTTTTTTATACTTTGGCCGGCGATAATGCTTATATGGATTTTTTCTTACAGAATAACCGGAATTTCTTACCTTAGCCCCTATCAAAGAAATTTTTACTATTTTACAATTTCTCTTCCCTTTCTCAGCGGTTACGGCTTCTATCACTTTTTTAAAATATTAAAAATTTATCTAAATAAATTATTTATAAAATCAAACTCAGAAAAAAAACCTTTAATTAGCATAAATTATAACTTTACATCGTTACAAAGAAAAATTTCATTAGTAACAATTTTTACAATTATTTTTTCCGGTACGGTATTTTTATCCTTTAATAATTATTTCAACCCTCCTAAAGAATTTGCATTGTACCAAATTATTAATGAGGGAGGCTATCAAGCCCTTACATTCTTGTCTGAAATGCCTAAGGGAAATGTCATGGCAACGCCTTTTATGTCTGCTGCAATTTATCCTGTAGCCAAACATTATCCCATAGCTAACCTAGGTTTTTACGGCAATGTACGGGATATTGAAACTTTTTTTCTAAAAACAGATTGCGAGCAAAAAAATAATATGATCTCTCAATACAAAATTAGCTATATAATTTCACCTGCCCCACTTGAATGTGATTATAGAATCATATATGCGCAAAACAATTACATAATCTACTCAGTAAATTCAAAAGATGAATAATCCGCTAATAAGTATTATTTTACCTTGTCGTAACGAAGAAGAATCCATTGGACAGTGTATTATTGATATACAAAAAATTCTACAAGAGAACAATATTGATGGAGAAATTATTGTCTCAGATTCCTCGCATGACAACTCGCCAGTAATAGCCACTTCCCTTGGTGTTACACTAGTTAAACATGACTTAAATGGTTATGGGAATGCTTACTTAGAAGGATTTAAGGCTGCAAGGGGCAAATATCTTTTTCTAGCTGATTCAGATGGCAGTTATGATTTTTCAGAAATTGTAAATTTTCTAAAGTACTTGGTTGACTATGATTTTGTCATAGGAAACAGGTTAAAAGGGAAAATAGAAAAAGGATCAATGCCGTTTCTTCATCGTTACTTAGGGACTCCTATCCTTTCTTTTATTTTTTCAGTTATACATAAACAAAAAATAAAAGACATCAACTGTGGCATGAGAGGAATTAGCACTGTTGCCTTAACAAAACTTTGCCTAAAATCTAGAGGGATGGAATTTGCATCAGAAATGATGGTTGAAGCAGTTAAAAATAATTTAAAAATCAAACAACTACCAATAAATTATAAAAAAAGAAAGGGAACTTCTAAACTAAAAACATTTTCTGACGGTTACCGCCACTTAAGCTATTTAATCTGTTCTTCAATAAAATAGAATAATTCCATTCATAAATGTTAATAAGTTACTTTCATTACTGTAAAAGAATTTTTAATAATAAGTATTTCCTTATTGTTTTAATCATAATTCTTGCCTACATTCTTAGAATATTGCCTTATTTATTGGGTTATCCAATACCTTTTACCGAGGATGGCATAAATGATTTTAATGAAGTTAAAGTCTATAACAGCTTTAAGCACCTAATCATTCCATCGCAAGATTATTATACAAAGCACAGCGCTTTTCCAATTCTACGCCTTACTGTTTTGGCAATTTCCAAATTAGGCATAGAGCCGTTAAAAGTTTTTCTATTTTTTCCTCAAATATTCCCTTCCTTAGGAATCTTATTTTATTTCCTTTTCTTAAAAAAATACTTCTCAGTTAAAGCAAGTTTGCTAGCTTGCTTTTTAATTGCGGTATTTGGACCTCATATCTATTGGAGTTCACAGCCAGTAATAGAAACTATGGGTCTTTTTTTCTTTCCATTGATTATTTACTTATTCGATAAAGAAGCAAGCGAGAAAAAAAACATAATCAATTCAATACTCCTTTTTTTATCTTTTATTTTAATAATAGCTTCACATCACTGGTCAACTTTTATGGCACTTGGCTGGCTGTTCTTTTATACTTTGGCTTTTACTGAGAATAGAAGAAGAAATTACTCATTTTTATTAATAAGCATTTTTTTAGTCCTTTCTATTATTTATTGGTTTTTATTCTTTCCAATGCTATTCACTTTACTGTCTTCAATAATTAAATATCCTTTAGCTATAATATTTTTAACCATTAGCATTTTTATTGTTTTAAATTTAAATAAAATATTTAAAATATTACAGTTACTAAATAACAAAAAAACTTATACTATCCCCTTTATACTATTAATATTTTTATGTTTTTATAAAATTTTACCAATATCCTACCCAGTTTCAATATGGTTTATGTTTTTTTTGTTTATATTATTTTTTTTCATTGGCACAAGTTTTACTGATAAAAAAATTTTTAAATTCCTAACCTTATCATTTTTTTTCTTTTTAATAATGCTTTGTACTGTTCCACTAATACTTTATAACAAAAAGCTTATTGAAATGCCACTTGACCCTTTTAGAACACTTGAATTTGTAGTATTTCCTATATCAATTATTTGCTCTCTTGGAATATTTAAAACTCTTAAAACAAAAAAAATATTGTTCTTAATCATTATACTATTTTCATTTACTGCCATTTTTACATATCCACCAATTTTTATATTCAAAAATAATTTCGAAGGAACAGTTTTATATGATATAAGAAGCGATATTCGTTACCTATCACCTGAAACAATAAATTTAATAAAACTCTCTAAAGACAACGGTTATAATTTAATTGCTTTATCGCCTGAAGCGAGAGCATACCAAAATTTAATTGGAAATAATAGCGACCAAAAGGCAATATTGCTTAGCAAAAACGATCTAAACATCATCAAGTATAGGGATAAAATAAAAGATCCTATTATGCGAATTAACAATCTTAATGACTGGCAAGAACATTCTGAAAATATTTTTAAAAATACTATACTGCAAAGTAATGGCAATTATGTTCTTCCAACCCAATATGATTCAAAATTTATCTATCAATCACATAAAGGAGTGTTAAATTTAGTACATGGTCAACCAATTACTTTCTCTTTTAGGATGAAAAACACAGGTTTAAAAAAATGGTCAGCTGGAAAAATATATCTTAAAGATAAAATGGGTTTAATAAGGCTTAAGCTATTAGTTGATTGTGAACCTGGGGAAGAGGCAGTGTTCGAACTTAGTACATTTGTTAAAGATATACCAGAAAATTTTAAAACTAGCTTTAGAATGTACAGTATAAAGTTTGGATCATTTGGAGAAATAACTCCTGAGACTGAAATAATAGTCCACAATGAATAAAAAAATTGCCATCTTTCATAATTTTATGGACAATATCGGCGGCGCTGAAATTGTTTGCTTAACTTTGGCTAAAGAATTAAAGGCAGATATATATACCACAAATATAAATTATGAAAGAATTAAAAAAATGGGCTTTGATAATATTAATATAAAATCTATAGGTTCAGTGCCTCACAACGCTCCCCTACGTCAACAAATGGCACTTTGGCGTTTTGCGAATCTAAAGTTAGAAAATAAGTATGACTATTATATTATTGGGGGAGATTGGGCAATCTCCGGAGCCAAACATAATAAACCCAATTTATGGTATGTGCATTCTCCAATAAGAGAAATTTGGGATTTGTGCGATTATACCAAAAAAACATATTTAAAATTCTATCTACGCCCTTTATATAGTCTTTGGGCTATATATAACAGACACCTCAATAGAAAATATGTAAATAATGTCCAAACAATTGCATGTAATTCTTCCACTACTCAAAAAAGAATAAGTAAGTATTTAAAAAGAGATGCAACTATTATTTATCCTCCAATTCGAACAAATGATTTCTCTTTTATTGAAAAGGGAAATTACTGGCTTAGCGTAAACAGACTTATCAGCTACAAAAGAATTGAAATGCAACTACAAGCATTTAAAAATTTACCTGAAGAAAAGTTGGTAATTGTCGGAAGCTATGAAAAAGCAAAACATTTTTCAAAATACGCGAACTATATAACTTCACAAAAACCTTCAAATGTTATAATTTTAAACTGGATTGATAGAAAAAAACTTATACGCCTTTATTCTAACTGTAAAGGCTTTATTACCACTTCTAAAGAGGAAGATTTCGGAATGAACGTTGTAGAAGCTATGGCTTCAGGAAAGATTGTTATAGCCCCAAACGAAGGTGGCTACAAAGAAACAATAATTAATGGTAAGACAGGAATTTTAATTGACGATATATCGGCAGAAAAAATTATCTCTGAAATTAAGCAGTTTCCAAGCAAAATAGAATATAACAGTTACTGCACAAACAATGCTAAAAAATTTGATGAAAAAATTTTTCTTTCACAAATTAAAAAAATAATTGAACTAAATGGAAAAAAATATTAATGAATTTCAACTTTAAATAAAGGTAACTTGTCTAAAGATTAAATAATTTAGTAATGGTAATAAATAAAATAAGTAAAAAATTTATTCATATATATAAAACCATTTTAAAAAAATGTTTTATATTTAATTTTAAGTTTAAGATAAATCCAAAAGCAGCTCAGCCGTATACAATAAGAAAGTATGTAAAAAACGATGAGACAGAAATTATTAATATAATAAACAGGGTTATAGATCCTGACTTAAATTTAAATAAATGGAATTGGAAATATGGTAAAAATATTAAAAACGAAATTATTGTAGCCATTAATGAAAAAAAAGAAATAGTCGGTCATATGGCTAAAATATACAATGATGGAATATGCAATAAAAAAAATAAAGGCTTGTGTCAAGTTACAGATATATGCCTTTTACCGGAATATAGGGGACAAAATTTCTTAAAAAGCAGCTTAAGCAAAATTACTATTAATTTTTTAGCTTATGGCTTTACCGACAATAAAACACTTTCTTTCGCTTACGCAAATACAAGCAACTCAATAAATGGAAATGTGGGCAAGACAGTAAGTTTTAAAGTACCAATTTACCAAAAAAAAATAAATTCCGTTAAACACAAAGACAACGTATATATTGTTAAAAAAGCTGATATAAAATATGCAAATGAAATAGATATGCTGTGGAATAAAAAACTCTCAGAAATTGACACAGGTATTTGTCGTGATTGGAAATATTTAAAATGGCGAATTCTTGATTCTCCTGAAAATCAAGATTTATTCCTAATTAATAAATATAAAGATACTATTGGTTATTTTTCCACTAAGTATAAAAATGGAAATATTATTATTACTGATTTATTAATTCTAAATGAGCATTATATAAATGCGTTTGAAGCCATAGAGAAATTTTGCAAAAAATTAAATGCAAAAAAAATATTAATAGCAATAAGTGATCGGAAACTCAGTAAACATTTAAAAAAACTAAACTACAAAATTTTTAAAAAAGCATACTTCGTCTATTTTGATATAAATGGAGACACAATACCTTCTAATTATTATCTAACTCTTAATGATGCTGATTGGGATTTGGGAATCTAAATTATATGGAATATAAATTTGAAACAATTATACTTGTTACTAATTTTAATGGAATGCAACATTTACATGAATGTTTTAATTCTCTGACAAAACAAAGCTATGAAAATTTTAAAATTGTCCTTCTAGATGATTGCTCAACCGACGACAGTGTTTCATATGTTAGAAATAATTATCCGTTTATTGATATTTTCTCTCTTAACGTTAACTCTGGCTTTGCAAAAATAGTAAATAACGGCATTAATTATTGCATTGAAAAATATGGTCCTTCATATATAGCAATCCTAAATAATGATATAAAAGCGGATCAATTTTGGTTAGAAAATTGCATTAAAACAATTAAATCAAGTGACAATAATGCCGCAGTAGCGTCTAACATGCTCTTTTACCATAATTCTGATACCATCAACAGTCAAGGAGGAAAGTTTACGTTTAATGGCTATGGATTTGATATAAATTACAATAAAAAAGTCAACGATATTTTAAAGGTACAAAGGTATGTATTAGCGAGTTGTTGGGGCGCCACGCTAATAAAGGTAAGTTTACTAGAAAAAATTGGTAACCTTGATGAGAGTTACTATGCTTATTTTGAAGACTTAGACTGGGGCTATAGAGCAAATTTATTAGGGTATAAAATTATATTTGAGGAAAAAGCAATTATATATCATAAAGGCAGTGCCTTTTGGAAAAATTTCCATTATAAAAAAAATTGCCTTTGCATAAAAAATTCAATTTATATTATTTTAAAACACTATGAATTAAAAAATATTTTTAAATCACTCTCATTAATGTTTTTTTATTATTTTGTAATTTATATGTTCGGCTACCTTATAAACATTAAAAGAGAAGATGGCGAGTTTAAAAAAATATTTAATAAAAAAAACTTTTTCTTTAGATTAAAATACCTTACTATTCCATTTTACGCCTTTGGTTGGAACATATATAAAAT
>CAYGKC010000021.1:0-19613 GCA_964350585.1 uncultured Gammaproteobacteria bacterium | reverse complement strand
ATGTTAGACATAAAATTCATCCGTGAAAATCCGGATTTAATTAAAGAAAATTGTAAAAATAGATTGGTTGATGTTGATGTTGACCATTTATTGGAAGTGGATGTGCAGAGAAGGGAAGCCATTGCTAAAATTGATGAGCTTAGAGCTAAAAGGAATTCTTCTTCTAAAACAAAACCAACTCCTGAAATTATTGCAGAAATGAAAAGAGTCGGTGAGGAAATAAAACAGCTCGAATCATTAATTGAGCCTCTAGAGTCAGAATATAGGGAATTGTTGCTTAAAGTGCCAAATTTGACCCATCCAGAGGTTGTAGTAAGTCACAATGAAGATGAAAATCCTATTATAGAGGTAGTTAGAGAACCAAAGAAATTTGATTTTGATCCTTTGGATCATGTTCAGCTGGCTGAAAAAATGGATTTAATTGATTTTGATAGGGCGACAAAAGTGTCTGGTGCTAAGTTTTATTATTTAAAAAATGAACTAGCGGTGCTTGAATTTGCTTTGATCCAGTATGCCTTAAACATTGCCATGAAACAAGGCTTTATTCCTTTCTCAACGCCTGATTTAGCAAAACGAGAAGTTTTAGAGGGATTAGGATTTAATCCAAGAGGGGAGTCAACGCAGGTTTATAATATTGAAAATTCTGATTTGTCGCTAATTGGAACAGCGGAAATTTCTATGGGTGGATATCATATGAATGAAATTTTGGATGAAAAAGATTTGCCCAAAAAATATGTGGCCGTTTCGCATTGTTTTAGAACAGAAGCAGGAGCATACTCAAAATTCAGCAAGGGAATGTTTCGTGTTCATCAGTTTACAAAAATAGAAATGTTTCAATATACTACTCCGGAACAATCTGAATCTGGGCATCAGGAAATTTTGAAAATAGAAAAAGAAATATTTAACGGTTTGGAGATCCCCTACAGAATAGTAGATCATTGCACGGCTGACTTAGGTGGACCATCATTTAGAACGTTTGATTTGGAAGCGTGGATGCCCGGCAAGCCAGGAAAAGAAGAAGGAAAAATGGGGGACTTTGCAGAAATAACTTCTACTTCAAATTGCACTGATTATCAAGCGAGGGGGTTAAATATTAAATATAAATCAAAGGATGGAAAGACTGATTATTTGCATATGTTAAATGGTACTGCTATCGCTATAGGTCGCGCTTTGATTGCAATAATGGAAAATCATCAGCAAAAAGATGGTTCAATAAAAATTCCGAAAGCTTTACACAAATACTGCGGATTTAAGGAGATAAAAAGAAAATAGACTTCAATAAAAACTGGCAATAGTTGCCAGTTTTTTAAAATAAATGCTGCGCAAGGACATCCTTGTCCTTACGCAGTTGTTTTTAATTATGGTCAATGCAGAGCGTATAGCCCTTTTTTTGTTTATCTCTGCAGACCTTCCAGTGAAAATTGCATCCAAAAATACCGATGGTCGTAGCAGTTGTTGTCGTGTTTCATATGCGAGTTTTTCGTCATCAAACAACATCTGCCTTTCGGTGCGAATAGTCATCGCTGATCGGGTTTCAGGAAAATACTCCCCCCTGATTTCGGCCGGCCAGAGAATTTCTTCGGCAGCTTCACTTTCTTTTCGTCCGTGAATTATGCGTCTGACATCACTCGGCTTCATTCCGATCATTTTGCATGCATCACACAGATGAGGAATTTCCATCCCTAAATCAGGTGTTTTACCTAATCCTTGGATTTCTTCGCTCATGCCCTTAAGCACGAACTTAAGCAACTGCCTTAGACGACGTTTTTGGATTATTTTCCCTGTCGCCCTTTTCAAGGTCTCCTCATGTGATTTCACTACGATCATTTCTTGGTGTGATTGCGCTGTCATTTTCCCCATTCGACAATCCTTCCACTGAAATTTCCCCAGTATTGCTGCTGATTACGCAAGAGGCGTAATCTATATTCGCTAGTACAATCCGCAGCCGAACTGTACGTTATTAGCGATAAGGTGCCTATTTAAATTTATACAACATTATTGAGGATTTGTCAAAATATTTTTTAAATAAATTTAAAAAGAATGTTATAATTAATTAATTAATACTTATATTCTACCATATTTTTATGGATGATTATTCTTACGGTAACTCAAAAATTCAAATAAGGAAAGATTACAAAGAAAAACAATTTAGTAATCCTTATTTTTCAGGAAATAAAAAGTTTAATACAAAACTATATTTAAAGATAATGTTTGTAATTTTTATTGTTTATGTATTTATTTACAGTGACATATTTAGAATCCATAAATTTGAAGTTACCGGAAATGATTTAATATCTCAAAATGAAATTTCAGACAGTATAAGCAATTATCTTAGTAAAAATTATTTTCTAATAATTCCAAAAGATAATATGATTTTTTTTAGCAAAGAATCGATTAAAAATGATATTATGAATAAGTATGTGTTGGAAGATGTTAATGTGAAAAGGGGATGGCAAAGTTTAGGTATTAACATTACAGAAAAAATATGTTTCTTAATCGTATTTGACCAGAAAAATTACTATTATTTAAGCCTTGATGGCACAGTGTTAAGGCAATTACCTCAAGATGAATTAGGCATTAGATCCGATCAGTTGCCAACTATTATTTATGATAAAGAAATATTCATTGGAGAAAAGATTTTAACCGATAAAAAAATCAACTTTATTTTAGATTTAGATGAAATGATAAAAGAAGCAAGTTTAGTTCCTAAAAGCTATGAAAGCAGGGGAGTGCTGGATGTAGCAGTTATTATTGACCCAGGATGGAAGGCTTACTTTGATATAAATTCCAATATCGAAAAGTCTGTAGAAAATTTAGAAATTATTATAAAAAATAAAATAAGCGATTTAAGAAATATTAATTATATTGATCTAAGGACAGGGGACAAGGTTTATTATTTCTTGAAGTAGTGCTGTTGATAACTATAATGACCAAAGATAACAAATATTCTATAATATATACAGTGTCGTATAAGATTGATTAAAAGACACAGTAAGCTAAAAACTTATGAAAGAATCACAAATTCCATTAGTTAGACACATTCCAAGGTTTTTGGAATTTATTGAAGTAGAAAAGGGTCTTAGTTCCACTACTTCCAAAAACTATCATAATTTCCTTCTTGTATTTATAAATTGGATTAAAG
This sequence comes from uncultured Gammaproteobacteria bacterium, assembly GCA_964350585.1. Taxonomy (GTDB): domain Bacteria; phylum Patescibacteriota; class Patescibacteriia; order 2-01-FULL-39-33; family 2-01-FULL-39-33; genus JBAYJM01. Next base: position 16,471 of record CAYGKC010000021.1, on the reverse strand, counting down.
ATCATGATTTAAGCGACTTAAGGCCTCATCAGTTAACTGCAGATCATATTTGGGATTATAGGCTATATTTATCAAGGAAAAAGGATGGTGATAACTTCATCAAAAAAACCACTCAGAGTTACTATCTTATTGCGCTTCGAGCTCTATTAAACTATTTCTCTAATCAAGATATTATAAGTTTGCCAGCAGAAAAAATTAAACTTCCAAAATTAACTGAAAAAGATAAAAAAATTAAATTCTTAAAGGTAGAACAAATTGAGAAGTTATTGAATTCGCCGGATACCTCAAATGTTATTGGACTTAGGGATAGGGCAATTTTAGAGGTCCTCTTCTCTACTGGAATGCGCGTTTCAGAGCTTGTGTCGCTTAATATTAATCAGTTTAATAAAAATAATCTTATAAATAATAAATTTTCTGATCAAGAATTAACCATTACTGGCAAGGGTGGATCTGTTAGAACGGTATACTTTTCTAACAGGTCTTTAAGTTGCTTGAGTGCCTATCTTAAGACCCGCAAAGATATGCTCCCTCCCCTCTTTATAAATTACAGTTCTTTGAAAAAAGAAGAAGATAATGTAAAAAGGCTGACTCCTAGATCGGTCGAAAGATTAGTTAAAAAATATAATGCCATGGCTGGCCTTCCTGTTAATTCTACGCCCCATACCTTGAGGCACAGTTATGCTACTGACCTTTTAGAGCAAGGCGCTGATTTAAGGTCTGTTCAGGAGCTTTTAGGACACAAAAATATTGTTACAACTCAAATATATACCCATGTGACAAATCCGCATTTAAAGGATATTCATCGCAAATTTCATAGTGGAAGAAAATAAATTCCCTTTAGATATTAATTTTCTGGTACGTAAATCTGTCTCATATGAGCAGATTCTTTTTTTAGATTTTTTACGTAGTCAATTATTTCTTCATCAATTTTAGCTACTTTTCCTATATCTTTTGTTTTAACTTTATTTTCCAATCCATATAATATTAAATCAAGTTTCTTATAGCTTATTGAAATTGTATTTTCATCAATTAATCCCGGAATTATGTCAGGAGATGGCTGTTTTTCTATTATATTTTTCGGCAATTTTAAGTATTTAGCCAATTGTATAACTTGTGTTTTGTAAAGATTTGATAGTGGCATAATATCTGTGCTATGGTCAATTCCATACTTTACAAAAAAACCAATTTCCATTTCTGTTTTATTTGCCGCACCAACTACTAACCCGTTGTCGCGTTCAGCCATACAATATATAATTGCCATTCTTACACGATGTTTAAGTCTATAGTGAGAATTTGTTTTTCTTAAATAGCTTGAAAAAGGAGTTGTATTTTTTAACCCTTTTATTCCTTCAAAAAAAGGATTTTTGCCTGTAGATTTAGAATACAGCGAGTACAGCCTTCGTATTGCCCATCCTTTAATTGGTTTTGGGACAGATATGGGGAATTTGGCGCAGGCTATTTTTAAATAAGGATCAATTTTAACTAATTGTTTTTGTACCTTGTATAATTTTATCAAATTTTCCGCATCTAAAATATGTTTTTTTTCTGAATCTTTTTCCGGAAGCATAACAGCTGTTACCTTGTTTGCACCTACTGCATCTACGCATAATTTTAAAACAACAGCAGAATCCAATCCCCCACTTACACCGATAAAAATTTTGTCCCTATTTAATTCATTTAAATATTTTTTTATAAAATTGTCCAATTTAATTGAAAGAATTTTGGGATTAATTTTAATTTTTTCAATTATTTCGATTCCATTCATTTTTAAGGATAATAAAATTTTAAGGTTAAAAATTAATTAACTTAAAAGAGTCCTTTGAGGACTCTACGACAAATTTTCTACTGATTTTATTAACGCTAAACCTATCATGGTAATTACCAACCCTCCTCCTATAAGTAATAAATGAACGCAAAATTCACCAGCAAAAATTTCTTTTGTAATGCCTCCACGTTTCAAATGAAATTTGCTGTCGCTTCGTACCTTTATACCAAATAATATGGATATTGGTCCCAAAATAGAAAAAAATTTACCTATCAATCCAATAATAAAGATTATGCAGGACATTTATTTCTCCTTGTTTTGATAACTTGTTGTTGACAATTATTCAAAATAAAAAAATGCCAAATATTTTAAGAAGGCAATTTTTTACTGTTTACTTCTTATCAGTACAACCGCATTCGCATTCAGTTTCACAATTGCAGCAATGAAAACAAACGGAAGTTTCACAAGAACAGCTTGTTTGTTCGTCTAATGGTATTCCGCATGCAATGCAATTTTCCATAATTTTTTAAATTATTTCTTTTTTCTATTTTTAGAGGCTATGGCCGTACCAACTCCTATGGCGATACCGGCACCTATTATACCCGCTAAAATTTTATTCTTTTTATCCTTGTCAAGCGAATCCAGTTTATCCTTTGCTTGTTTAAACTTTTTTACAATTTTTTTGCCAATAACTTCAGCCTCATTTTTTAGTTCTTGCATGGGGCTCTCAGTTATTTTAAGCGATTTTTTGGCTGTTGTTTTTGACATTTGTTTATGGTAAGTATTTTAATGGATCTGTTGGAATGCCGTTGCTTCTAACCTCGAAGTGCAAATGAGGACCGGAGGAAAATCCCGTACTTCCGCTGTAGCCGATAATTTGTCCTTTGGATACGTATTTGTCTTCTTGAACAACTATACTGTTGAGGTGACCGTAAAGCGTAGATAAATTATTGCTATGAATAATCATAACGTAATTACCGTACCATTTTGTCCCTATGGCTGCTTTTGCCACGTAACCAGCCTCAGCTGCCATAACAGGTGTTCCTGTTTTGATGCCTATATCAATTCCAGAGTGTTCGAAAAGGTTTCGGTATGGATATGTGGGATCATAGAAAGTTGAAGTTAAACGTTTTGAAACAGTTGGCCAACTTAAGACAGCGTTGCTTAAGCTGTTTAGTTTTTCATCACCTCCTTTTTTTGATAATTCCTCGCGAAGTTTTCTTTCAATTGACACAATCTGGCTATTAGCTGAGTTTTGAGCTTTCTTTAAGTCGGAAACTATTGTTTGGAATTTTTTTTCTGATTGCTGGCTTTGGATAATTAGATAATTTTTAGCAATTTTTTGATCTGCGAGCGCATCTTTTGAACTTTGAAGTTTTTCGAGTAGTCCACTTAACTGTTTATTTTTTGATTCTAAATCTTCTTTTTGTTTTGAAAGTTTATTGACTAATTCTTTGGTTTTATTTAAAGCTTTTTGAATGTTTCTTTGCAAATCCTCGCCATATTTTATTTGGTCAAAAAAATCCGAAAATGAATTGTTACTTAATAAAACAGAAAGATAATTTTTATCATTGTATCTCGCAAGAAGTCTGATAAAAGAAGCTAACTCAACTTTGTTTTTTGAGATTTCTTGTTCATTTCTTTTGATTTCCAGTTGCACCTTATTAATCTGAAGTTCTGTTTGTTTAATTTCTTCTTGCTTTGCTTCAATGTCAAGGTTTGTTTTAGCTATTTGATTATCTAGTATTAAAACCTGATTTTTATATGTCGTCGCTTCTCCCTGAACCTTATTAATGGTTGCTTTGTATTGTTCAATTTTATCAACAATTTGATCTATTTTTTTTTGCTGTTCTTGAAGCTGTTTGTTTAAATTATTGATAACTGTTTGATCAGGACCGTCAGCAGAAAAAACACTTCCTACGATAAAAAAATTAAAAATCAGGAAAAATATTAATAATGAAATTGATTTTTTTAACATTATTTTTTAATATGGTTTATATACTAATTATTATAGCAAATATTTTGGTAGAGTTTAAATCTACTTGACAAAATTACAAAAAAGGTGTATAATTAATAGATAAGGAGGGTGCAATGAATAATTGTAAAGAATGCGACCATTATGGTTGCATAGGAAACAAAGGGCGTGACTGCCCCAAGTTAATGGCTGAAAAAGTCATGGCTGCAACTGCAGCCCAAAAGAAATAACCCTTGATTTCGGGCTGTATCATAACTGATGCAGCCTATTTTTTTATTTTAGTTTATTTATAGCCTCTTTTATTCTTGCTATGCTTTTTTCTTTGCCTAAAATATCAGCTACTTCAAAAGGTGTAGGAGATTTTTCCGCTCCTGTAAGTGCAACTCTCATGGGCCAAAGAATTTCTCCGTTAGTAAGATTATTGTTTTTTATAAATGCAATAATTTTTTCTTCTAATATTTTTGCATTCCAATCAGTTTCTGAATATCCATTTAATTCTTCTGATAAAATATTTAAGTTATTTAAAGCTGATTCTATATCAGACTTTTTCCAAATAAGCATCTTATCGTCATAATCCAATTTATCTTGGAATAAAAATCCTATCCCCTGCCCTATTTCAGAAAGTTTTGATATTCTTTGTTTTTCAAGTATAAATATTTTTTCGATTGTTGTTTGTCCTAAGGCTTCAAGTTTAATGTTAGTATTTTTTTCAAAAAATGGTTTAGCTAATTCTACGAACCTGTCTAAATCAGTTTGTTTGATGTATTCTCCATTCATCCAATCAAGTTTTTCCCGATCAAATACAGCGCCAGATTTATTTAATTTTTTCAGGTCGAAATTTTTAATCATCTCCTCCATGGAAAATATCTCTTGCTCAGTGCCTGGATTCCAGCCCAAAAGAACAATAAAATTATTAAGGGTCTCAGGCAAGTAGCCGGCTTCTTTAAAATCTTCAACCGCAACGGCGCCCTGTCTTTTGGATAATTTTGTCCTGTCAGGATTTAACGTTAATGAAATATGGACAAATTCTGGAATATCCCAGCCGAATGCCTGATAGAGAATAATATGTTTTGGCGTTGATGAAATCCATTCTTCTCCCCTAAAAACATGAGTTATCTCCATTAGGTGGTCATCAACAACAACGGCTAAATGATATGTTGGAAAGCCGTCTGATTTTAATATTATCTGATCATCTACTTCATTGCTGTTTATTGAAACATCTCCCCTCACTGCATCTTTAAATTTTATTTCTTGATTTTCCGGAACCTTCATGCGAATAACAAATTTTTCTCCGGCTTCTAATTTTTCCCTAACCTCTTGATTTGATAAATTACAGCAATGCCTGTCGTATCGAGTTGGCTGTTTCTGCGCTTCTTGATTCTTTCTTAGTTCTTCCAATCTTTCTGGTTTACAAAAACAGTAATAAGCTTTCCCCTCTTTAAGTAGTTTTTGGGCGAATTTTTGGTAAATATCAAGCCTTTTAGATTGCGTATAAGGTCCAAAATTGCCCTTTTCTGAAATTTTACCTTCAGAATCGAGATAAACACCTTCATCGGGGTTTACACCAGCCCAATCGAGTGTTTTTAGTAAGTTTTCCACAGCGCCTTCGACTTCTCTGGTTTGGTCTGTATCTTCAATGCGCAACAAAAAATCGCCCTTATTTTGTTTTGCATAAAGATATGAATACAGCGCAGTTCTTAAGCTTCCGACATGCAGATATCCGGTTGGACTGGGAGCGAATCTTGTTCTTACTTTTTTGGGCATATTTAAAATAAATGTTAATTTGTAGTTATATATTGCAATAAATATTTATAATTTGCAAATTAGAACTAAGTATATTTTCTTCCGACTATTGGATCTTAACTATTCGTAGGAAATTATTGTTGCATACATATAAAAAATTAAAACAGTTTTAATTAACATATAAATTTATAGAGATAGTTTTATTTTCTCTTTTAAAACTAAAAAACCAAACTTTACAACTGCACTGTATATTCTTTTAAATCTTTTTCTTGGTTGCTGAATCAATCTAAAAAGCCATTCCAAGCCAATTATTCTCATCCATTTGGGAGCTCTTTTTATTTTTCCGGATATAAAGTCAAATGTTCCCCCTACTCCTACAGCTACTTTTATATTTGGCATAAGGTGTAGATTTTGTTTAATCCACATTTCTTGCTTTTCCATACCGAAAGCGACAAAGAGCATATTTGCTCCGCTGGAGTTTATTTGTTGGATAATTTTTGAATTATTCTCCAGTGCAAACATTCCTTTATTTTTAACTAATTTTCCTCCGGACTCAGCACCAACTATTTTGGCTTTTTGGAATTTTTGGGCAACATTGCTAGCTACTCCACTCTCACCTCCAAGTAAAAATAGTTTGCCATTTTCAAATTGACCGTTTTCTGATAATTCTAAAATTTTACTTACAAGATCAACGCCAGTAACTCTGAATAATTTTTCGCCCTTTAAGATTTTAGCTGCAAAAGCCGGACCGGATCCATCACATGTTGCTATTTCGGCTTCATTAATAATTCTTTTAAAATCTGCATTTTTTTGAGCAAGTAATGTTATCTCCGCATTAACTGTAATAATTATGGCTTGTTTGGGAGAATTAAAATAATAACTTATTTTTTCCAAAGTTTGATCGAAATTTATTTTATCTATTTTTATGCCTAAAAATTCAATTTTCATTCGTTAATAACTTATTGTTATATTTGTATCGCTTTTATTTATTTCGGTACTGTCTTTAATATTAATAATTCCGAATATGTCATTTTTCCAAAATTGCAAGTTTATATCATAGTCACTTATGTTTTCCTTAAATTGGAACTCTTTATTTATTAATTGTTTCCGATAAAATTCCGAGAGCTCTTCTTTCTTTCTTTCAATTTCTTTTGAAGCAATTGATACAGATTTGGTATTTTTAAAATCAGGATTACCAAAATAATTTTTTAAGTCATTAATCGTTGCATTTTTTTTGATTTCTATCCCCTGTGAGGTTTTTTGTATGATTTGAGTTTTAATATCAGTACTTAAGAATTTTAAAAAAGGTGAAATAATAGAATCGGGTAATAATTTTAATATACTCTCTACTTTTTCTTTATCTTTTCCGTCTTGGATTTTAATTGATGAATTTGTTGAATTATAAATAACTAGCTCTTTTGGAAAATCCTCTGGTAAGTTATCCACAGCTTTCACTATGGGACCAATAATATAAAAAAAAGTTGCATATATTGTTAATGCAATCAAAATAAGAAAAATAATGAAACACCCGCAAGATTTTAAGCAAAATCGGCTTTTTTTGGTCGGAACATATTCGTCTCGAGCTTCTTTTCTTAATCCTTGGCTGTAAAATTTTTCCGCTTTTTCTGTTGATTTTTCCTTAATTAGCATCAAATATATTTTAACAATTTAACTGTTATTTAGCAAAATACTGTTTTGTGATATTATTCATTTAGAATGCTTTATATGTGTTTTGCTCCAGGTTTGGTATAATTGTTTTTCCAGCCCCAAGGCTGATGTGCCCTTTCCTTGGGCATTACCCCTCAGAGGCGATCATCGATATGGTCGCCTCAAATTAATTATTATGACCGAAGCTGAATTTTATAAAAAAAGCAGGATTGGAATTGAATGTTTATTATGCAATCGTTTTTGCAAAATTAAAAATGGAGATTTTGGTTTTTGTAAAGTGAGAAAAAATATTGATGGTGTGCTTTATTCTGTAAATTATGGAAAAATAATTTGTCAAAATATTGATCCTATAGAAAAAAAGCCAATTAGAAATTATTTACCCCGAACAATGACTTATTCAATAGCATCTTTAGGATGTAATTTTAAGTGTTTGGGCTGTCAAAACTGGAGTATTTCACAAGTTACTGAAAGTATATTGGAGCATAATAATTCAATTAAAGAAGTTAAGCCCGAAGACATTATCATTTTAGCCCAAAAATACAATTGTCCTTCAATTTCATATACTTATACAGAACCGACTGTATTTGCTGAATTTGCAATTAGGTGTATGAAACTTGCAAATGAAAATAACATAAAAAATATTTGGGTATCAAATGGCTATATGTCAGACTATTGTCTTGAAGAAATCTTGCCGTTGCTTGATGCGATAAATATTGACTTAAAATTCTTTGATATTAAGAGTTATTTTCAGTATTGCAGTTCACAAATTGATCCTGTTTTAAATAATCTTGTTAAAATTAAGAGAAACAATGTTCATTTGGAAGTGGCTACTTTGCTTATTCCAGGAGTAAATGATTCAAAAAATGAATTGACTAAAATCGCTCTGTTTATAAAAAATCAGTTGGGAGAAGATACGCCATGGCACATAAACACCTTTTATCCAGCATATAAAATGAAAAGTGTAAAAAAACTTTTTTCAAAAAGTGCTGCTGAGGCAGATTTTATCGGAAAAGAAGCAGGTTTATTATTTGTTTACTCCTAATATTTTTGTTATAATACCTTGAAAGTAATAATAAAAAGTAATGCAAAATAAAAAATTGCAATTATTAAAATTAAATTTAATTATTTTATTTTTAATTGCCATACCGACATTAGCCGCTGAGTTCAATCCTAACATTATTATTTCTGACGCTGAGTTGGTAGATAGTAAATCAATGGATTTAGAAAGCATTAAATCATTTTTATCTAAAAGAAACGGAACTTTGAAAAGTTATATGACCGTGGATAAGGATGGCGCTATTAAATCGGCTTCTGAAACATTTTTTGAAGTTTCAAATAGGTGGCTGATAAATCCTAAATATCTTTTAGTTCTAGTTCAAAAAGAACAAAGTCTTTTAGAATCTTCAAATCCAACTCAAAGGCAATATGATGCTGCCACGGGCTATGGGTGCCCAGACAGTGGAGGATGTGATGAAAGGTGGAAGGGTTTTTACAGGCAAGTAAATTCTGCTGCCGCTCAAACTAGATATTACATGGATCATATTGATGAATTTAATTTTCGACCGGGAAAAAGTTATACTATAAGCGGACAAAACGTTATCCCTGAAAATAAGGCAACGGCTGCTCTTTATAACTACACTCCCCATATTCACGGAAATAAAAATTTTTGGTCTTTGTATAACAAATATTTTTCACAGAAATGGCCGGATGGTTCTTTATTGAAGTCAGATGATAGTGAAACTGTATACTTAATAGAAAATAGTACAAAACGTCCTATTACATCCAAAGCTATCCTGCTTTCTCGATTTGATCCTAAAAGAGTCATAGAGGTTCTAAAGGTGGATCTGGATAATTATGCAGAAGGTGTTCCAATAAAATATTTAAATTTTGCATTGTTGCAAGGAAGCGGTTCTGATATATTTATGCTTACTGGTGATAGTAAAAGAAAATTCGTTACCAAAGATATTTTCACTAAGGCTGGATTCCAAGAGGATGAAATTGTTAAGGTAAACGACAGTGAACTTTCTCAGTATAAGGATGGTTCGGATATCACCGAATATACACTTTATCCGGCTGGAAAACTAATGCAAGAAAAATCGACTCAAAAAATTTATTATGTTTTGGGTGGTACTAAAAGGTTAGTTGCAACGAATGAAATTTTGAAGTATAACTTTTCAGGAATGCCAATTGTAAAAGTTGATTCAGGTGAATTGAATATGTTCCCCACTGGAAATCCTATTCCGCTTCCTGATGGAATGATTATAAAAGCAAACGATGCGGCTATGATTTATGTTATTTCTAACGGTCAAAGAATGCCTATATTAAACGCTACAGCTTTTAAGATGTTAAAATACAGTTGGAAAAACGTTGTTGTTATATCGCCAAAATCGTTGGAAGTGCATCCGGTAGGGCAAATCATTACCGGCGAATGGTAAAAATAAAAAAATAAATTACTTAACAAAATAATATGCCTCTAGTATTTGCAGGAATTGTACCTCATCCGCCCATTGCCATTCCTTCAATAGGAAAGGACAAATTGAAGCAAATAGAAAAAACAATATCTTCTTTTGAGAAGATGGAAAAGGATTTGTATGCTTCTAAACCAGATGTAATAATTTTTATTTCCCCTCATGGCAAGGTTAATCCTGATGCTTTTACTATTAATGTTAGTGACAGTTATGAAATTGAATTCAAGGAGTTTGGGGATTTTGCAACTAAGATAAATATTAAAGGTGATACTATCCTAATTACAATGAATTCAGAAGTAATAAATCATAAGCTTCCAATTAATATTATTTCTGAAAAAACGCTTGATCATGGAATTGGCGTACCAGCGTATTATTTAACAAGGCATTTGCCTGATGTTTCGATTATTCCGGTTTATTTTTCTTTATTGGATAACGTTGCTCATTATGAATTTGGAAAAAGTTTGAAAGAATTAATTATGAGCAGTGATAAGAGAATAGCCGTTTTAGCCTCTGGAGACCTTTCTCATTGTCTTACAGACAGTGCTCCCCTTCCTTTTAATGCCGCTGGCAAAGAGTTCGATGACAAGCTGATCAATCTTTTAAAAGAAGGTGATCAACAAGGTATTATAAACATGGATTCAAAATTAATCGAAAAAGCCGCAGAATGCGGCTATAGGTCAATAATTATTCTTTTGGGAGTTTTAAATAATATTCAATATAAAACTGAGGTGCTTAGTTATGAGGCTCCTTTTGGGGTGGGATATCTGCTTGCTGATTTAAATTTGAATTAACTTTACTTATATTAGTTATAACCTTAAAAAAGTATCTCCATTTTTCTTTCTGGGCTAACTCTTTTGTTTCATCTAGTGCATTTTGAATTCTTTCTTTTGGATATGTTTTACAAATTTTGAATACTGAACTTTTTTTATTAGCTGGCACTGCTAGTTGAATAATAATTTTTAAAGCTAAATCTTGCCACTCATAAGCAGGTGGTTTTTTTGTTTGTTTCTTTTTGGCAAATATTTCGCCTAATGTTTCAAAGCCTTTATCTTCTTTCATTAAGGAATTATAACAGATATAATGTAATTTTTAAATTGACATAATTGCAAAAAAATTATATTATATAAAAAATATATGTTACAAATAATTACAAATCCTAACCCCATTTTAAGAAAAAAATCACTTAAAATTAAAGAAAAAGAAATTTTAAGTGATGAAATTCAAGCACTAATTCCGGAAATGGTTGAAACTATGCTTAAAAAAGACGGAGTTGGTTTGGCTGGCCCACAAGTGGGAAAAAATATACGCATCATTGCTATTCGTCATAAGAATGGTAATTTAGTGATTTTTAATCCACAAATAAAGAAAAGATCGTTTTCAAAGGAATGGGGAGAAGAAGGTTGTTTATCAGTTCCTGGCAAGTTTGGTAATGTTAAAAGGAATAAAAAAGTTACATTGTCATATCTTAATGAAAAAGCAGAAAATAAAGTTATGGAAGCCGAAGGGTTGTTAGCAAGAATAATTCAGCACGAAATAGACCATTTGGATGGCATTTTATTTATTGATAAAGCAAAAGAGATTTCCGAATTTAAGACTTAGTTAAAGTCAGCAAATTTGTACTAAGAATCTATTGATAAAAAATTAATGGAAAAAATTAAAACAATATTTACTGGAACTCCAGAATTTGCAACATATTATCTTAATGCAATTTTAAAAGACGATAGGTTTGAAATTATCGGAGTAGTCACACAATCAGATAAGCCTTCAGGCAGAAAAAAGGAAATAATTCCATCAGCGGTTAAAAAGATCGCTTTAGAGAATAATATTCCGGTTTTTCAGCCTGAAAAATTAAAGGAAGATACAAAATTATTAGAAACACTTAAGTGCTTGGAACCCGATCTTATGATTGTGGTTGCTTATGGACAAATTATTCCAAAGGAAATTTTACAAATATTTAAGTTTGGAACCATAAATGTTCATCCTTCCCTTTTGCCAAAATTACGAGGAGCCTCACCTGTCCAAAGCGTGATTTTAAATGGAGAAAATAAAACTGGCGTTACTATAATGCTTATGGATGAAAAAATGGACCATGGACCAATTTTATCTCAAATCGAATTGCCATTGACAGGCGAAGAAACAAATATGGATTTGCATAAAAAGTTAGCCGATTCTAGCAGAGAACTTTTAATTGATACAATTTTTAAATACTTAAATAAAGAAATAGAACCAAAGGAACAAAAGCATGAAGAAGCAACTTTTTGCAAGATAATATCAAGGGAAAATGCTCAAATTAATTGGAGTAAATCTGCTGAAGAAATAAAAAGGATGATTTATGCCTTTGATCCCTGGCCTGGAACCTGGACTACTCTTAATAATAAGAGAGTTAAAATTTTTCCTCCGGTGAATGTTTTGAAAAATAATGATACCTTAAAACCCGGATCAATTGTTTTAGATTATGATTTGAAGGTAAAATGCGGAGAAGGTGCGATAAAAATAAATCGGCTTCAATTAGAAGGTAAAAAAGAAATTGAAGGTTTAGAATTTATTAATGGCCACAAGGAATCCAAACATTTTATATAGTGGATCTCTTAACTTTTTTACTTAAGTGCATTTTAAGAGCTATTGAGCAAACAAGTATGACGGTTAAATCAATATATAGCTCAGATCTCTGAAAATAATTAGTATAAATAGTCATAATTGTAATAAAGCTGAGATAGGAAAAAATAGATATTGTTAAAAAACTTGGCTTTTTAATAGCTAATAGATAAAAAACTGAAAGAATTACTGCTAAAAAAATTGAGGCTAAAATAATTCCAAAATACCAAAAATCAACCCACCAACTAAGTAAAAATGTTCCGGTTACCCACCATGGCAAGAATAGTTCTCCCCATGGTATTTTTTGTTGTAATTGAATGCCAAAATATTTTAACGCTGGGTTGAAGGTTGAAAGTGAATATGCTCCGGCAGAGATATTTGAATAATTATAATAATCTGTTGCTCTCATCATTGCTTGCAAATTAAAGGAAGGAATAATGTAGACAGGAACAATGAATTTCCATTGGTCAGGCACACTAATACCAGATAAAGAAGAGATATAAGTAAAGGGATTTTTTTCAGCATCTGGATCATTATAATCCCGATAAGTTATTGATTGTCTAAAGGCTGGTATTGCGATTGAAATAAATAATACTACAACAATTACACTGATCGTTGCTTTTGCTAATTTCTTAACATTGAAAGAATCATAATTAATTGCCAAATAACTGAAATAAGAAATTAAAATGGGAAAGATTATAACTAACCTAGAGGCGTAAAGGGAGAGAATAATAAAACCTCCGATAATGTTTGCCCAAAGTCCAAATTTTATCCATTTTTTAGGTTTGTATAAAAAGATGTAAAATAAAGAAAAAGGTATTGAAAGTCTCGGGAAAAGTGCAATATATTCCCATAGACCAAATAATTTTTTATTTATGATAAAACGAAAACTGTCCGGCTGTGTCGATAATATTGGGAGTGTGCCAAATTTCCAATATATATAAATATTGGCAATTATACTTGAAATTGTCATTAAAATTAATAGCCAAAAAAATATAGTTGAAGGGTTTGAGCTTTGTAAAGATGTTTTTTTAATTTTTTTATCGAAGTGTTTTTCAAATAAATAATAAAATAAAATAAAAAGTCCGAGAAAAGAAAGTAGAATTATCCAGAAATTAGAATTCCAAATATTTTCATTATGGCTTAATCTTATTTGGGATATTGTTATTGCAGCAAACCATAAAGATAAAAGAATATTAGATGGCGAAAACCTTTTTTTAGAAGTGAAATAAGAAATTGCAAATGCAATACTTAATATAGAAAAAAATATTTGTAGTAATATTATCATAATTTTGGATAGCTAAAGCCGTTTTTTAAAAAATATTTCATTGCACTTTTAAAAAATAATTTTTGGTTAGTAATAAATTTTTGTTGAGAAAAACTTTTCCCCCCATGATGTATTATCGTTACTTCTGGATTATACATTGTTTTCCATCCAGACTTTTTATTTCTTAAGCATAAATCAACCTCTTCAAACCAAATAAAAAAACGTTCGTCAAAATATCCTATTCTATCAATAACTTCTTTTCTTGTGAACATGTATGCTCCCATTATTTGATCAACTTCTTGCTCCTTTTCATAATTGAAGTCTGTCGCCATGTAATTATTGATGGCTTTAATATTTTTTAAAATTTTTGGTGCTTTTATAAACATTAAAAAAATCGGCCAAAAGTTAGGAAACCTTCTAACGGATGGTTGAAGTTTATTGTTATCAAACAGCATTTTGCAGCCCATAATTCCACATTGGGGATTCCCCTGCATAAACTCAATGGATTGTTGTAATGTATCAGTGAATATTTCTGTATCAGGATTTAATATAAGAATATACTCTCCCGTTGCTTTTTTGAGAGCCAAGTTATTTGCTTTTGCGAAACCTAAGTTTTTATCACTAGTTATTAATTTAACTGTGGAGAATTTTTCTTTTACCATTTCTGCTGACGCATCACTAGAATTATTGTCAACAACAAATATTTCCGTTAAGTGATATAAAGGATTTTTTATTATCGAATTTAGACATTTTTCGAGCAATTCTCTAGTATTCCAAGAAACAATGATTATGGAAATTTTCATAATAGTGATGGTAGTGTTAAATTATATCTGATTTATTTATTTTTTTCCACTCCCCTTCTTTTAAATCCAAATCAGCAATTTTTAGTTTAGCAATCCTAATTCTTTTAAGATCTAAAACTTTATATTCAAGCTGCGCAAGCATTTTTCTGATCTGTCTGTTTATACCTTCTTTTAGTATCATTTGTAGCTTTTTAGATGTTAAAATTTTTACTTTTATTCCCCTTATTGATTTGCCTTCAATGGTCATGCCTCTTTCTAAAACTTTTTTATCTGCCGAATTAAATTTTTTGTTTATTTCCACTTCATATTCTTTTTCATATTCATATTTTGCCTGAGTAAGCTTGTAAGCAAAATCCCCATCATTTGTAAGAATGATTAATCCCCTGCTGTCTTTATCCAGTCTACCTACGGGGTAAAGTCTTTCGGTTATGGACGGTTGCTTATGAGTTGTTGATTTTTTTAATAGTTCTAAAATAGATTTGCCTTGCACGCTCGATGTGCTGCTTATATAATTTAGGGGCTTATTAAGAGCAATATAAATTTTATTATTGTGTACTTTAATAATTTTGCCTTCATATTCGACTGTATCTCTATTTTCATTAACCTGAGTCCCTAATTGCTTTAGGATGATGCCATTAACTTTTATTTTGCCTTGCAATATTAATTCCTCAGATTTTCTCCGTGAAGCAACACCCGCTAAAGCTAAAAATTTTTGTAGTCTCATCATAATTTTTTACCAAATGTAACATGCAAATAGTTGCATTCCAATGGTTTGCAAATACAATGCATATAAAATTATTTTTTTTTCAGAAATAGTCAAATTATTTTTAATATATATACCAGCTAAAAGTAATAGAATCGGGTACAGAAATAAAGCTATTCGCGCTGATTCACCTGTTCTCATCATACTAATGAAAATGGCTATAACTATTAAGATAGCACTTAAAATAAAAGGAATTAAATATTCTATTTTCTTTTTAAAAATTTCTTTTATTCCAAGAACTGTTAGAAAGATCATTAGAGGTCCATAGAACAATAATAGTTCTAAAATGACCTCAATTCGGGTATATACGTAATTCCATGGATCATTTATCAACATACTGCCTTTTGGGTACTCTATGGCAGATGCTGTTTTAAACGCCAAAAAATAATCAAAGTTCAAAGCAATTTTAACAATAAAACAATTAATAATTAGTATTATTAGTATTAAGAAAAATTTTTTTAGCAAAGATTTTTTAACTATAGAAATGAAAAAAATAGTTCCAATGCAAAAAAATGGTGCAATGAATGATATGCTTGAACATAAAAATAATAATATAGATGATCCAACAACACTTATTAAACGTTGTGGATAAATAAAGAAGTATATAATACCTAAAAATAAAGTGCATACTATCGCATCAACGGTTGCACAATAATAAATAGCTACACTGGGTAGAAGAAAAAATAGTAAAGTTAGGTAAAGTGAAAAATTTTTTTCTTTCCAGTAATAAGAAATTATGCCATTTAAAAATATTGCAGATAAAGCCACGGAAATTATTAGAATCAAGATTGAAATAATGGCCGAGTTTTTTGTTATTTGCAATAAAAAGTAAATCACTAGGGCGTATCCTGGAGGATGGGTCCTTTCATGCATCAGCAACTGCTTATGATTCGTATTAAAACTTTTTAAATGTAGAATTGGATCACTTACTTTCATGGCGGAGTGATACACTTGTTGTCCGCTATCATTAACATAGTTTGGAAAAGTATAATTTATGCCCGACCAATTATTTATGATTATCTTTTTATTATTAAAGATTGTAAATGTCTCTTCGCCAAGAACGGGGGTATTTAAGCCAACAGTTGTTCCGTGTAGAACATTGGAAATTAATATCAAGCAAATGGCAGCAATTATTACATATAATATCTTTTGTTTGAAAAATCTAATAAACAAATAAAAAATTAATATTGATAAGATAGAAAGAAATATGGCATTTATACTGGGCAAAATCGGATAAAATACGCTTATCGGCCAAAATGGCGGTGTAACAGTATTTGTTTTTGATGATAAATATTTTATTAGAAAGTTAAGGTTGATTACTATGGCAAAAAAACCAATGTAAGTAAAAATAATGTTTTTGTATGAAAATAAATAGAAAATATTTTTTTTAGGTGACTTATTTTTATCAATATCAAGTCTTATTA
>CAYGKC010000020.1:0-19891 GCA_964350585.1 uncultured Gammaproteobacteria bacterium | reverse complement strand
GAATTAGAATATAATTTGATTAAAAATATAGCGTATGGAAGAACATTTTTTGATATTTTTTTAAACTTGGGAGAGGTTTATATATTTTTAAAGGAAGAAGAGTATAAAATAAAACTTTTAAAAATTAAAAATTATAAGCTTGTGAGCGATAACATTTTTAAAATTTGGAAAAAAATCTTGAAAAATAGTTTTTCTTCAAAAAGTTTTTAAAAAAACGAAAAAAATGTTATAATTATGCAGCAAGCTGAATCAGTCAATAAAAATGGATCATCAGCAGAAAAATAAAACAAAAAAAATAATTTTTGTCTCTTGTATTGTTATTAGCGCATTATTTATATTTGGTTTTTTTAAGGAAATGGCAAGTAGGACTGAAGTAAGTAAAAAGGTAAAAACTTTAAATGAACAAATAAGAGAATTGGAGACCAATAATGCTGAATTAGAAAGTATGATTAGTTCATTTCAGGGAAACGAATATATTGAAAAGGAAGCAAGGCTGAAGTTAGGCATGCAAAAACCAGGAGAAAAAGCTGTTTTAATAAAGCGCGAAGATTCGGCGGAACAAGATAGTGCTAATGATGTTAATTTGTCTAAAAAGATAGCTGAATCGGAAAAGATAATTTCAAATCCGCGTAAATGGTTAAATTACTTTTTTAAATAATATTTATATGGCAAAAAATTTAACACCAGAAAAAAAAGCTCAATACAAAAAAGCAGTCCTTGATGCTATAGATCATGCTTTAGTGGAAACAACAGTGAAAAAAAAGTTGACTGCAAAAAAGAAGTCAAGTTTAATTACTCCTGTTAAGAAGAAAAAAGTTATAAAACCTGATCTTTCTTCTGAAGTTAAGGACTCACTAAAATTATTGGAAAGCGAGAATCAAAAAAAACATGGCAGTAGTTGGGATGATAATTTTTTTAAGTCCAAAACACTAAAGAATAAGCAAAAAAAGCAAACAAATTTATCAAAAAAATTATTAATAGCACTTATTATAATTCTTGTGCTTCTTTCAGGAATAATTGCTTTTGATATTTATGCTATTTATCGGTTAAATTGGAATGATGATTTTAGCAGTAATGTTGCTTCTGTTTTTCGTTTACCTGCAGCTTCAATTAATGGCAATAAGATTTTGCTAAAGGATTATATGAAAGATTTGTCGATTTTAGAATTTGCCCTTAGTAATAACAGGGAAGCATTATCTGAAGGAATGGTATCGGAAAACAATAAAGAAGCGCTGTTAAACAGGTTGATTTCAATTTCCTTAGTTAAGCAGGAACTTAAAAAATATAATGCATCAGTTACATCTGATGATGTTAACAAAAATTCAGATCAGATAATTCAACAGTTTGGAGATGAGCAAAGTGCCGAAGAAGCCGTTAAAAATCTTTATGGCATAAATTTGCAACAGTTTAAAGAGAAGATACTTACGCCTCTTTTAGAGAAGGACTTGTTAAGAAGTATTATTGCTGGTGATCCTGCAGTCGAAATTAATATTGCAGCAAAACAAAAGGCGGATGAGGTTCTTGCAATGGCTATGAAGCCAAATGTTAATTTTGGTGATTTAGCTAAGCAGTATACTCACGATGAAGCCGGTATTAATACCGGTGGAGATGCAGGATTTGTAAATAGAGGAGAATTGCCTAAAGATATTGAAGATGCGCTTTATTCTTTGCCTGATGGAACAGTATATGATAAAATTCTACAGAATAATTTAGGCTACTATATCCTTTTTCTTGATAAAAAAATGAAAGATGAAGAAAGTGGCAAAGAAATTATAAAATTAAAGCAAATATTTATAAGCATTGATGTTGATAAATATCTTTCCGATTTGATTTCTAACACGAATATAAAAAGATACATTAAAACAAAATAATCACCACAATAGCCAAAGCCCACAGTCGGAGTCGAACCGACAACCTACGGTTTACGATACCGTTGCTCTACCAATTAAGCTATGCGGGCTCAGGCTATGGCAGGATTTACTTATAAGCGAGATACGGGAGTCGAACCCGTTTCACTGCCTTGGGAAGGCAGCGTTAAGCCGGTTAACTAATCTCGCATGTCAAATGAATAATAACTTTATTTATGTTAAAAATCAATAGGTTAACATATATTGTACCAGTATTTTTTACAACTATATTTACTATTTTATCTTTCGTAAATGTTCCGATTGCTAAGGCGGAAGACTTTCTGATTTTAGAGCAAATACAAAAAAATTCAACTGAAAATTTTACTGCGTCTTCAACGTCTTTAGGGCTTCAGGTTTTTAACGGAACTTTTGAATCAGATATATGGGTTAAAATGACAAATATTGTTCCTAAACAATTCATTGGAAGTTACTTTCAGTATCCGGAGGAGATAAGTCCTTTAACCGACTTATTTTCAATCAGATTTCCCCAGCCGTCATTATTTTCAAAGCAACCCAAAGTTTCTGTGAAATTTCCGAAAGGAGATAAGGCAGCACAATTATATTTTTATAATTGGGGGCAACTGAGATTTGAAAAAGCTGTTGATGCGGTTAAAGATATGGAAAATTCCGTTTTTACATTTGACTATCCAAATAATAAAGAATTTTTGATGTTTGCCGTTTTTGGAAATCCTTATCACGAAGGCAAGGCATCATGGTATGTTCATCCAAGGTATAGGGGAGAGCTGATGGCTGCAAGCACGATTTATCCAAAAGGCACCAGTCTTAAAGTAATCAATACTGCAAATAACAAAGAAGTTACTGTTATAGTTAAGGATTATGGTCCAGATCCAGTTATTCATCCTGATAGGGTAATTGACCTGTCAAAAGAAGCGTTTGCCAAAATTGCAAATACATCCGCGGGCATTATAAATGTTACCGTAACTAAAATAGATTAATGATTCATTTAATTGAAATTAAAAAACAATTTCCGCCAAAAACGGCAGCACTGCATAATATAAATATGCATATTGAACCGGGGGAGTTTGTGTCTATTGTTGGTATGTCCGGTTCAGGTAAAACAACGATTGTGAGGCTTTTGATTGCCGAAATAAGACCATCTCATGGTCAAATCATAATTGGAGGATGGGATATTACTAACATTAAAAATGCGCAAATTCCATTTTTACGCCGGCAAATTGGCGTAGTGTTTCAGGATTTTAAGCTTATAAATAAAAAGACAGTTTTTGAAAATGTCGCTTTTGCACTGCAAGTGGCAGGCGCTCCAACATCAAGAGTTCGATCAATAGTGCCTCAAGTTTTGGATATAGTGGATTTAAAAGATAAGGCGAATAGATATCCTGCTCAGCTTTCTGGTGGTGAAAAACAAAGAGTGGCAATTGCCAGAGCGCTTATTCATCGACCGAAAGTATTGTTGGCTGATGAACCTACAGGAAATTTAGATGCTCTTAACTCTAAAGGAATTATAGATTTGCTTTTAAAAATAAATGAATTCGGTACAACTGTAGTTTTGGTTACTCATGATAAAGACGTTGTTAATTCATTGAAGAAAAGAGTGGTTACATTAGAAGGCGGGCAAGTAGTTCAAGATCAAAAAGTTGGTAAATACATAATATAAATAAATGTTTTTGTTTTCCATGGCAAGAAGTATCCTTTTTGCCTTACAGTCTTTCTGGAGAAATATTTGGCTTTCCTTAGCTACTATATTTATAATTTTTTTAGCTTTCCTTTCTATAAATTTTTTAATATTGTTAAATGGCATTTCTGAGAACGCTTTGGTAGCTGTGCAAGACAGGATAGATGTTTCAGTTTATATCAAACCTGATGTAACTGAATCAAAATTAATGGAAATGAAAAGCCATTTAACTTATATGCCTCAAATTGAGGAAATAAATTATAAATCACCCGAGCAGAACTTAAAAGATTTTAAGCAAAAAAATATCAGCAATGATAACATTTTAGAAACACTAAAAGAACTAGACAGTAATCCGTTAGGCGCGACTTTAACAATTAAGGCTAGAGAATTGAGCGATTATCCGGATATTTTAAAGGCTTTGGATAATCCAGCTTACTCAAATTTAATTGAAGAAAAAAATTTCGAGGATCATGAACTGACAATTACTCGAATAAAGGGTATTTCTGAAAATGTTAAGAGGGCCGGACTTTTGATAAGTGTATTATTTGTTGTAATTGCTATTCTTATTGTTTTTAATACTGTAAGGATCGCAATTTTTACGCATCAGAATGAAATTGCCATTATGAAATTAGTCGGAGCCGGTAATTGGTTTATTAGATCTCCATTTATTTTGGAAAGTTTAATTTCGGGCATCTTGGGATGTTTACTTTCATTGGCTGTAATTTATCCTTTGGTTACCTTTCTTCAACCGCAACTTGCAAGTTTTTTCGGAGGGATGGATTTTAATCTTATAACTTATTTTAATGAAAACCTTTGGAAGATAATTATATTTGAATTAATCGGAATTATAATTGTTAATATTATCAGTAGCGCAATGGCGATTGGAAAATATTTAAATGTATAAATAAAAAACTCAAATAAAAAATCCGCTTTAGGCGGATTTTTAGATAAATAAATTATTTATCAATTCTTTCTAAAATTCTTGGTCTGACAGAGTTTTTTGCCGAATTTTCTTTTAGTAATGAAATAATTTCTTTGAGTCTTTTGTTTTCTATTCTTGCCAGCGCTACTTGAAGTTCCTCAATTTCTTCTTTTGCAGTTTTATTTGTTTGATAATCTTCTTCCGCATGAATCCTGTCTCTTTGAGATTGTCTATTTTGGGCCATCATGATAATCGGAGCTGCGTAGGCGGCTTGTGTGGAAAAAAGCAGATTTAGAAGAATAAAAGGATATGGATCCCATCTCCAGGCAAAGGCAGCAAAGTTAAGTGCTATCCAAACTAAAATAATTGAACTTTGAATGATAATAAATGACCATGAACCCATACCAGTAGCTAATGAATCAGCAACTCTTTGTCCAAAGCTTGATTTTTCAATATGCTTAACGTGCCAATTTCTATTTTGATTTTTGTTTATTTTATTTTTTTTCATAGTGTAATATTGTTTATATTATACCATAAATACTTTATTAACAAAATTATTAAAAAACAAAAAACGTTTTGTTAAACGTTTTTTGTTAAAAGATTTATCTCCGATCCTCGGGGACAGGGGCTCGAACCCCGATTAACGGCTTCAAAGGCCGCTGTCCTACCATTAGACGATCCCCGAGGGCCGGAGATAATCTAATTTATTTGCTTTTTTTATTCTTATTCTGCCACTTAAGTTTTGGCACTTTTACTTTTGGATCCCTTTTATTTTTTTTGGTCATTTTGTTTTTTATTAAATTAAAATCTCCACAAAATAGGAGATGTATTAAATATAGCAAAACTGCAGTATAAATCAAGAAAAATATGGAGGGGAGACGAAGCAACCCCTCCATGTATAAATTTCGGTACCCTTACCACGCGGGAAAGGGTTGAGGACGACTGCCAATTTAATTGGAAGTAGAAACACACTATAACAAATTACTTCTGGCCATCAGCTGAACGATTGCTCCAGGAAGAAGGAACAAAGCCTCGGAAATTTGTTATAGCCGTCATTGCTCGAGTCCTTCCAAAGTCAAAGTTAGGACTAATCCCTTAGGCTATCATATATTATATAAGATCATCCTAAAATAGACTTTAGCTCGAGTTATCCTCTATCTACTTCTATAATTATAGCATACTTTTAATATTTTGTCAATAGAAGCTTAAAAAGTGATTTTATATGATAAATTTGATACAATTATCTTAATGTTAAATGAATCAAAGCAGTTAAATAATGCACAAAAAGAAGCCGTTTTGCATACAAATGGGCCTCTTTTGATTGTGGCTGGCGCGGGCACGGGGAAGACCACAGTAATTACTGAAAGGATAGCAAATTTAATCAATTCCGGACTCTGTAAACCCGATGAAATTCTTGCTTTGACTTTTACTGATAAGGCTGCAGGAGAGGTGGAGGAAAGAGTAGATAAGCTCCTTCCTTATGGCTATGTTGATTTATGGGTTTCAACATTCCATAGTTTTGCTGAAAGAATTTTAAATGCACATGGTTTGGAAATAGGCTTGCCAAATGATTTTAAGTTACTAAACCCAACAGAGCAGTGGCTTTTAGTAAGGAATAATTTATCAAAATTTAAATTGGATTATTATAAACCGCTGGGTAATCCGACTAAATTTATCCATGCGCTTTTAAAGCACTTTTCAAGAGCTAAGGACGAAGGAATTACTCCCGAAGAATATTTGCAATATATAGAAGAGATTAAATCTGGCAAAGATATTGCTTTCCTTAATGACATTATAAATCCTAAAGAAATAGAAAAGTTAACGACAGAAGAGTTAAATGAATTACAATCTGAAGAAATAAGAAAACAATCGGAGGTTGGCGAATGTTATCAAGCTTATCAACAACTGCTTCTGGACAATAGCGCGCTTGATTTTGGTGATATGATTAACTATTGTTTGAAATTATTTAAGGAAAGGAAAAATATTCTTTTGAAATACCGAACACAATTCAAGTACATACTTATTGATGAATTCCAAGATACTAATCTTTCTCAATATAATTTGATAAAAATTTTAGCAGGACCACTTAATAATATAACTGTAGTTGGTGATGATGATCAGTCTATTTATAAATTCCGCGGTGCTTCAGTTTCAAATATCTTGCATTTTAAAGATGATTTTACAGATGCAAAAGAAATATTTTTAAATTCAAATTATCGCAGTTGCCAACAGATTTTGGATTTATCATATGAGTTTATCTGCCAAAATAATCCAAACAGGTTGGAGGTAAAACTTTCACAGGCTAATAATCTTTCTAAAAAACTTTCGTCGCATTCTGAACAAAAAGCAGTTATAGAACATTTGCATGGAGAAACATTGCAGGATGAAGTAAATATGGTAGTTAATACCATAATAAGAATATATAATGAGGAACCGATACCGAAGTGGTCTGACTTTGCCATATTGGTTCGCGCTAATTCTAGTGCAGAAGATTTTGTTTACGCTTTGGAAAAAGCAAAAATTCCTTATGATTTTTTTGCTTCAAAGGGACTGTATACCAAAAGAATTATAATTGATTTATTAAGTTATTTGCGCTTGTTAGATAATCATCATGAAGGACCTGCTACTTATAGAGTTATTTCTTTACCCTTTTGGGGCATTAGTCACATAGATATTGTAAATTTGAATTACTGGGCAGACAGAAAAGGCTGTTCTCTTTTTGAAGTTTTAAAGAATATTTCTAATTTTGAAAATATTTCAGAGGAAGCTGTCTTAAAAATTAAATCCATTCTTGCTCAGATCGAAAAGGGTACAAGTTTATTAAGGGAAGGCAAAAAAACTACGGAAATTATTTTTGATTTTTTGAACTCGAGCGGATACTTAAAAAATTTAGTATCAAATGAATCCAAAGACACGAAGGAGCAATTGGGGTATTTGAATCAATTCTATAAAAAAGCAAAAGAATTTGAAAAAGAAAATCCTGATAACACGGTTAAGGCATTTATGCAAATGATCCAATTAGAGTTGGAATCCGGAGAAGAGGGAAGTATTGCCAAGAATACGGAAGATATGAGTCCAGATGCGGTAAAGATAATGACTATTCATGCGGCAAAGGGTTTGGAGTTCGAGCATGTATTTATTGTAAATATGGTTGATAAAAAATTTCCTGCCATTGGACGTGCTGATCCTATTGAGTTACCTTCAAAATTGGTTAAGGAAATTATTCCTGATGGCGATATCCATCTGCAGGAAGAAAGAAGATTGTTTTATGTGGCGATGACAAGAGCGAAAAAATCGCTGTATTTTTCTTCAGCGACTGATTATGGCGGAGTTAGAACTAAGAAATTATCAAGATTTTTGGTTGAATTGGAGTCTATGGGATTTGCTCTTTCACCTTATTCTAAAAAAGATAAAAATGAGTATGAAAAAATAAGGAAATTTGAAGTCCTTACTTCTCCTGTGACGCAAGTTCCGCAAAAATTTTCTTTTACTCAAATTAAGGCCTATGAAAATTGCCCTTATCAATATCATTTTGCTCATATTTTAAAAATACCGACAACGGGCAAGCCTTCTTTTTCTTTTGGAACAACGATGCATTCGGCGCTGCAAAAATTTTTTGAAGCTGTTTCTATAAAAGAAAAAGTAGAACTCGATGAACTTTATAAAATTTATGACGAATCATTTATTGATGATTGGTATCCCGATCAGGAAACAAAGCAGATTTATTATGCTAAGGGAAAAGCGTCATTAAAACTGTTTTATGAAAAATATATTTTAAATAAGCCTAGTGTCAGAAATTTAGAATTCGGATTTAATATAAAAATAGGGGATTGCGGATTGAAGGGCAAAATAGATCGCATTGATTCTCTTGGTGACGGCATTAGAATTGTCGATTATAAAACGGGAAAGGCAAAAGAAAAACTTTCAACTGAAGACAAGGATCAGCTTTTGCTTTATCAAATTGCCGCAGAAGAGTTACTAAAACACAAAGTAACAGAATTAAGTTATTATTATTTAGAGGAGGGAAGAGAGGAAAAATTCATTGGCAAAGATAAAGACATAATCAAGGTTAAGGATAAAATATTAAAAATAACTGAGGAAATCAAAAAAGGAAATTTTTCGCCAAAGCCAAGCGAGCTTTGCAAATACTGCGATTTTAATTCTATTTGTGAATTTAGAAAATAGCTAAAAAAATATGGCCTTTACTGAGATAAAAAAATTATTAAACAGAAGTCTTGATAGGAACGGAATTAAAGTGCAAGTTTTTGAAAAAATGGTTATGAATAAATTCGAAGAAGTCAAAAATGATTTTTTCGGATTGGAAATTGCGAGATCCATGCGCCCGATGTATTTAAAGTGGGGAAATTTGATGGTGGCTTGTCTTTGTGAAGAAGCAGCCAAACAAATAGAAGTCAAAAAAGAAATTTTAATTCAAATTATCAATGCAGAGTTAAAAAACAGCCCCGTTAAGAATATAAAATGCCTGCTTTAATTATATTAAATTAAAGTCTTAATATTTAACTAATAATCCCTAGAAATAGGGGATTTTTATATTTATTTTTATTTAAATTTAAACAAATTAAATGTAAAATAAAAGCAGGGCTATTGACAAAATTTATTAGGTGTGCTATAATAATATATTGAGAATAAAGAACGTTAAAAAAACTTTTGAAACCCATTATTTGAGCGGTAGTATAGTTATCTATTATTACTGCTTGAATGAGGGGTTTGAACGTTAAAAGTTTCCCGTACAACGATGCGAGTCAGGCGCAAGCTTGTCTGCACCTCGCAGACGCTAAGAAAGTAGGCACAAAAATAAAACAAAACTGCCAAAATTTTCTTAAACCTGTTTCGTATCGTTGTGCGGGAACGATTGGGAACCTACATCCGTTTTGGCGAGTCTTCCCCCCTCGCACTTCGGATACCCATGGTTTCCCGTACTTTTTGGACAGGCATAGCTCCTACCATTGCTGTGCCTGTCCTCCCTTCTTCAAATTTTAAACAAATTTGAAGAAGGGTTTTTTTATTTTATAATTTTTTTACTTATCCACAGATTTTTTTTAAATAATTATTGTGTTTATTTTATTGGATGATATAATCTTTTAATAGGGAAGGATTTAATTCTGATTTATCACGGGTAACGCTTTCCTAAAATATATTTAGGATATTGATTTAGCGTCATCTATAGTAGATCAGTTATCCCTTCTCCAGATCCCGCCCACGTGGCGGGATTTTTATCTTATAAATTATTTGTTATAATGAATATATGACACTAAGACAGTTGTTAATAATAATGTCTATAGCTACCGGCATCTGTTGGTTGGCATGGATAATAGTAATTTTTAATATGGATCCGGATCTTGCGGGCATATCTGGTTTTGTATTATTTTACGGAAGCCTATTTTTTGCGTTGCTTGGTAGTTTTTTTATGCTTACATTTGCTATTAGGAAAGTATTAAACAAATTAGATATGGAATATAAAATAGTATCAATTTCCTTTCGACAATCCTTCTTTTTTGCGGGATTGTTTATTTTGATACTTTTTTTGCAAAGCAAGTCGCTTTTGAAATGGTGGAATTTAATATTGGTTGTATTGGCTTTAAGTATGATTGAATTCTTGTTTTTAAGCACTAAAAAAGTACAATAAATGTTTTTGAATAATAAATACATATTGCTCCAAGGAGCTTTTTTTTATTTGACTTTAATAGCTAAAATCGGGTATAATTTTAATATATGAAAGATAAAATTGAGAAAATAAAAATCCAGTTTGACCAAGATTTATCCAAGGCAAAAGATTCTAAGGATCTTGAGCAATTGGATATTAACTATTTAGGACGCAAAAGCGGAAAGCTGACTGAGTTAATGAAGGATCTTAAGAGTATTCCCAAAGAGGAAATAGCTGGGGCGGGTAAGTCAGCCAATGAACTTAAGCAATATATTTCCTTAAAGCTGGAAGAATATAAAAACAAGCTTGGCGGAAGTGATTCTTCTGTTTCTTTTGATTATACTTTGCCAGGAGCTCCACAACCCGAAGGCCATTTGCATTTGGTAACCCAAGCAATCGATGAGATTGTTAATATTTTTAAAAAAATAGGCTTTCAAAGGGAAAGATATCCTGAAGTTGAATGGGATTATTACGCTTTTGAAACTTTGAATATGCCAGGAGATCATCCTGCAAGAGATGAATGGGAGACTTTTTTTATTGATCCTGAGCCGATAGAAATGAATCTTTCAGAAAATTCTTTAAAACTTGTCCAAAAAGGAAGAAGAATCCTTACTCCGCATACTTCAAACGGACAAGTTAGGGAAATGGAAAAGAAAAAGCTTCCTATCCGCATGATAAACATTACCAAATGTTACAGGAGACAAATTGATATTTCGCATACGCCAATGTTTCATCAATTTGAAGGATTGGTAGTTGATAAAGGAATCAACATAACGCATCTTAAGGGTGCCATTGAATATTTTGTAAAAAACTTTTTTGGCGAAGACATTGAGATACGTCTTAGGCCACATCATTTTCAATTCACAGAACCGAGTTTTGAGATTGATATTACTTGCGTAATCTGCAAGGGGAAAGGATGCAAGACTTGCAAAGATGGCTGGGTTGAACTTGGAGGTTCCGGAATAGTGCATCCTAACGTTTTGAAATCTGGCGGAGTTGATCCGAAGGTTTACAGCGGTTTTGCTTTCGGCTGGGGGATTGAAAGATGTTTGGCAATGAAACCAGGAACGAGATTGGATGATATAAGATTATTATATAAGAATGATTTGAGGTTTTTGAAGCAGTTTTAAAATTGGTTTTTTTGTTACTTCTTTTTATAAAGAAGTAACCAAGAAAATCGCAAGCAGGATAAAAATTTAAGTAAAATCTGTCGCAAGGTTCGCTAATTTCTAAACTCGCTATTGCTCAGACATCTAGAAATTTCCTTCGGAACGCTCACATTGCTGGATTTTATTTTAAATTTTTATAGCTTGCACTAAAAACAAAACAAAAAATAGGCACAAGATTATTTAAGGTTTGAAAATAACCCGGGTACTATGCTAAATAATAGAAATATGGATGCAAGACAAAATGAAATGAAACAGTTGGCTAAAGATCTTAATTTAGAGTATAAAACTTCAGTATATGTTGGTTTTCCATTTTTTGTTGGGATAGTGGGTTATTCTCCGATTAGAATGTTTGGCAATATTACAGATTCAAACTTATTTGGAATATATAATGGTAAAGAAATTAAAATCTATGATAATTCAAGCTATCTTTTTAATTCATCATCCACTTATATATTTATTGATGGCAAAAAAATCTTTCCATGCAGTAAAGCTGAAAGAAGAATATTAAAAATACATGAAATAGCAAATATATGTAGTTTAGGGAAATAACACCTTAATTTGAACTATATTTAATGGTATAAAGATTTAAAAGGCATTTTGATGCGATTTAATAATAACTTATAAATATGAAAGAAATACATAAAATTGTTGCTATTGTAGTCAAGGATAATACTTTTTTCATGGTAAAAAAAGTTGGAACAGATATTTGGACTAGTTTAGGCGGTAAACCTGAAGGAGAGGAGACGGAAGAACAGGCATTAATTAGAGAAATCAAAGAAGAAGTTAATTGCGATACAGAGATAATTAGAAAGTTAGATGATTTTGTCGCTAAGGCGGTTCATGACGATGCCATGGTTAGATTATCAGCTTATCTTGTTAATTTGATTGGTGAAATTGTAATTAGTGATCCTGAATTGGAGGCTTGCGAATTTATCACAAAGGATTATAAAGATAAAGGAATCAAATTACCACCATCAATTGAAGAACAAATTATTCCATATTGCATTGAAAATAAGTTACTCGATTGGTAAGTATGGGTGAACATCAAGAAATAAGAAAAAGTCCAAGAGAGGTATTGCATCTTTTAGAAAAAGAGGGTAAGTATGTGTTTCATGGTTCTGCAAATGTAATTGATGAATTAGAGCCAAGGATTGGTGAGGAATATGATCCGGAAAGTGGTATAAAAAAAAGCGATGAACATCCTGCAGTTTATGCAACGGTTTATGCTGATGTAGCTACATTTCGAGCAATAGTAAGTAAGAATAATCTTAGAGGAATCGATTGTTATAGTTCATTTGGAGCAGATATAGACGGAAAGTTGAAATTTGAAATTTCCAAAGGTGTTTTGGAAAAATTAAAGGAAAGGGGAGTGAGGGGTTTTGTATATATATTATCTAAAGATGATTTTATTAAAACTGGTGTATTGGAATCTAAATCTATAATAAAAATTAAACCACTAAAGAGGATTGAGGTATCTGTTGACGATTTGCCAGAAAATATTGAAATAATAGAAAAATCACAAGCGAAGTGATTTTTCCCATTTGAAATAAATTATTTTAATAATAGTTGATTGAGAGATAATTGCAGTTATATACTAAATAAATATAAATTTATTAATGGATCAATATATAAAAAAATAATAGAAAAAATATGCAACCAGATCAGTCCAATTTAACCTCACAACCAGTTACGGATTTAAACCTTCTTGCCATTTCCCCAAAAAATAAAAAAATCGGATTATTTTTATTAATAGGACCAATAGTTTGTTTGGTGGCCGTTTTCATGGTTTATGCTATAGTCGCTTTTATCGGTGAATCTATGGGTCAAACGCTTGAATCTCCATCTATGGGTATTAGTATTGCTAGAGTAATTTTAGGTTTTTTGGGTTTGGTTTGTGCTATTGCTTTTATTGTAGGCATCCCACTAGGAATTATTTTTCTAAATAAAAAAGAATTAATTAGTGGTATAAAATATGATGAGAGATCTGGAAATAAGGGTGCTTCAGTGGTACCTGAAGAGATTAGGGGTTGGAATTGGGGAGCTGCTGGACTAACCTGGATATGGGGACTTTGGCATGGTGTTTGGATTTCTTTGTTATTTTTTATTCCAGTTATAAATATTATTATGGTGATTGTTATGGGGATAAAAGGCAGTGAATGGGCATGGAAAGCTCAAAAATGGCAGAGTGTAGAGTCATTTACTGCTTCACAAAAAAAGTGGAAGCCATGGGGTATACTATTTTTTATCTTGATGATTTTAGGTTTGGTTTCTAATTTGTTTTAACTTATAAAATATGGAAATGCAAGGAAATGTAATGTTTGAATATTCTGTTTCTTATTTGATTTCTATTATTTATGGTGCTATTAGTATCCTGATTGCCATAATTTTTATTGGTTATAAATTTGATTCTAGTGATCTGATTGGATTTATAATATTTTTAATGGTGATTTGCATGGTGGTTCCTTTAATGTATTATTTATACAAATTAATTAATGAAGGAAAAAAATTAGGTTCTGGAAAATACGTTATTACATCTTCGGGTATTTATTTCATAAAAGGAAATAAAGAAATATTTATTGATTTTAAAGATGTTAAATACATTTATATTAATGAAGCAAAACTGTCAAAATTTTATACGACATTTTTAAAAGTAGATGAGACTTTTGCCTTTTCAAATAGAGTTATAAGTGTAAAATTAAATAATAATGAGTTAATTTCATTATCTGTGCCTACTCGTTTATTTGGCGAATTAATAACTGTGTTTGAAAGCATTTTAAAGACCCATAGCAATATAAATTTAAAACATGAAAAATAATCTCCTGCAACTACTCAAAGAATAATTCAAAATTAATTTGATGATTTTAGTACTTGCAAAAAAATATAATAATTAAAATTATGATAGAAAATAAGAGTGATTTTATTGTTACTAGCCCAATTAATTTAGAAGGTCATGGAAAAATTGGAATTGAATTTGCAAGATACTTATATAAATAAAAATGACTAACAAGAAAATAATTTTACCGATTATTGGTACAATAATTGCAATTGTAATTGGCATTATTGTTTCTATTTATGTTAGAGACATTTATCTTTTTGAAGATGCAATGACAAAAAATAATGAAAATTATTGCTTAAAAATATTCAATAATAAAACAAAGGAAGTTTGTATAAATAATATTGCAGTTATTAAAAACGATGTAAAGATTTGTAGTTTATTAAAAGATGAAAAGAAAACCGATCTTTGTTATTTTGATATTGGTATTACAAACAAATTACAATCGGCATGCGGTTTAATAAAAATAGAAAATTCTAGAAATATTTGTATAGATGCAAATATCATAAATCAAGCTATCTTAAGTAATGATATTAAAAAATGTGATGAGATAACACAAGAATCTGGTAATGCTTATTGTAAGAAGCAGTTTTTAAATTAATAAAAAATAAATTTAAATATGAACTTAAATATCTCCTACAACTGGATTAAAGAATACGTCAAAATAAACTTAACGGCTTTTGAATTTGCAAAAAAAATATCTTTGCATGGTCCTTCTGTTGATAGGATTCATGAGCTTAAAGCTGATTTTGAAAAAGTGATTATCGGTCAAATTAAAGAAATTTCTAAACATCCAAGCGCTGACAAATTACAGGTGTGCAAAGTTGATGTGGTAGGAAAGGATAATTTAAATATTGTCTGCGGAGCCCCAAATATTAAGGAAGGACAAAAAGTTCCGGTTGTTTTGGTTGGAGGCAGAGTGGGGGAGATGGAAATAAAACCGGTAAAAATAAGAGGTGTTGATAGCGAGGGTATGATGTGTTCTCAAAAAGAACTGGGCATAGGAGATGATCACAGTGGAATTTTTATACTTCCTGATGATGTGAAAATCGGTTTGCCGTTAGAAAAAGTAATTCTTCTAAATGATTCCATTTTGGATATTGAAATTACTTCAAACCGTCCTGATGCAATGTGTGCAATAGGTATTGCTAGAGAAGCATCGGCTATTTTTGGAGAAAAATTTTTATATAAAGATTCAAAAATAAATCTTTCAGTTATTGGTAAGGAACTTCCTCTTCAAGTAAAAGTTAAAGAATCTAAAATTTGCCCAAGATATCAGGCAATTGTAATAGATGACGTGCAAGTTGGATCTTCGCCAATGTGGATGCAACAAAGATTGATGGCTTCAGGAATTAGGCCTATAAATAACCTAGTTGATATTACAAATTATGTTCTTTTGGAGTATGGACAGCCTATGCATGTTTTTGACTATGAAAAAATTAATGGAAAAGAAATAAACGTACGTTATGCTCAAAAGGGAGAAAAAATTCTTGCTCTTGATGGCAATGAATATGAATTGAGTGAAGAAAATTTAGTAATTGCAGATGCCAAAAATCCTGTGGCAGTAGGGGGAGTAATGGGAGGTGATTTATCTGCTGCATCAAAAAATACTAAAACTATTGTTTTTGAGTGCGCCAATTTTAATTCTCTCTCAGTTAGAAAAACCGCCAGGGCCTTAAATCTGCATTCTGAGAGTTCAGATTTGTATGAGAAGTCACTTAGTCCTGAAAATACTACGCCAGCTCTTTTAAGGGCAATTGAACTTGTCCAGAAAATTGCAGATGGAAAAGTTGCAAGTAAAATTATTGATGTTAATTTTTCTAAATTTGAGAATAGGAAAGAAAAATTAAACCCTATACACGTAAATAATTTATTAGGCATAGAGATTAAATTGCCTAAGATGAAAAATATTTTACAGTCGTTAGGATTTGAAGTCGCAGGTTCAAGTAAAGAATTGGTTATAAAAATTCCATGGTGGAGAGATGAAGATATTGAGGGCGAGCATGATTTAATAGAAGAAATAGCCAGAATTTATGGCTATATGGATTTGCCTTCAAAAATAATGGATGGTGAAATTCCTATTAGTTATCAATTACATGATGAATTTTTTTGGGAAAGCAAAGTAAAAAATATATTGGCGGGTATTGGGTATGATGAAAATTATAATTATTCCTTTGTGTCGTCTAAATTACTTAAAGATTGTCTTTTGGATCCTAGTAAATGTGTTAATATAAACAATCCTTTAAGTTCTGATTTTGAGTATATGAGACCCGTATTGCTGCCATCACTAATGCAATCATATAGCGAAAATGCTGCTAGCTTTGAAGAGGTAAAAATTTTTGAATTAAGCGCTACATATATAAGTAAGGGGGATAACCTTCCTGATGAAAAATATAAATTGGCTCTTTTATGCGCTATGGGTGCAGACGACAAATCTTTTTCAGAACTAAAAGGGGCTTTGGAGTTACTGATGTCCAGGCTTTATATCGATAGTTGGAAATTAGTTTCAGAAAAATCATTAACTTATTGGAAGGAGGGCGCAGGCATTAAAATTTTAATAGGCGATGATGAAATAGGAAAAATGGGCTTAATTAATCCTACTGTAAAAGCCAAGATTGGAATCAAAAAAGCATTTGCAGCTTTGGAAATTGATTTTGATCTACTTGTTAAATATTGCAAAACAAATCCCACTTACAGGCCATTGCCTAAATTCCCTTCAATTGAACTGGATTTATCAATGGAGATAGGAAGGGAAATACTTTTTGACAAGGTGCTGGAAACTGTGATTAGTATAGATCCGCTTATTAAAAATGTTTCATTTTTATCCCTATATGAGGGTGAAAATATTTCACCAGATAAAAAAGCACTAGCTATAAGAATTAAATATCAACATAATGATAAGACTCTAGAACTTACTGAAGCTCAAGTAGTTCATGATAAAGTTGTCCAAACGTTAAATAAATTGTATAATATTAAAGTACGTTAGTTGAAAGTTTTAAAGCACTTATTAATTTTTATTTTTTAATATAAAATTAATTAATAAAGTAAATTAGTTATATAGTACTTTACTTTCTACTTTATAACTTTTAACTTTATAAACTAATTAATCTCCATGCTTATTAATTCATCGTTAGACATTCTTTGGCTTGCTATTGCTTTAGTGGTTTTATGGATTGGAATTTGGATGGGCTTTACTGCTTACTATCTTATGCTTAGTGTTAAGGATGGGAGGCATGTAATTTCCAGTATAAAGAAAAAATTAGAGTTTATTGATGGTTTAATGTCGATGTTTAAAAAAAAGGCTGAAAATACTTCGACTGTGATTCCGCCCCTAGTAGATGGTGTGACAAAACTTATGGAGGCTTATCGAGAAGGAAAAAAGAAAGACAAGAAGACTAAGAAATAAGCAAGAATAAAAACAACCTTATGGGTTGTTTTTTAGTATGCTTGTAAATTCCTTTGATCTTTAGTAAAATTAATCCATAAATTTGAATTCCAATTACAGATATCAAACACTTATGAAACAACAAAATATACAAAAATTGAGCGAAATTGATGAAAAGATAATGCGCCTTAAACGTTTAGAAAGTATAAAAAATTCAGGTATAAATCCTTATCCGGAAAAATTTGACAAAAAAAAATCTCTTGCCGAAGCAAAAGCTTCCAAGGAGGGGACTGTGGTTAAAACCGCAGGACGCATAATGACAATTCGCAATATGGGGAAAATCGCCTTTTGCCATTTGCAGGATTGGTCTGGAAAAATGCAAGTTGTTTTGAAAGAGGATGAAATTGGTAAAGATAAACTCAAATTTTTTGGTGATAACTTTGATATGGGTGATTTTATGGGTGTAGAAGGGGAGATATTTACAACTCAAAAAGGAGAAGTTTCTATTTTGGTAAAAAATTATGAGTTTTTGGGCAAGGCTTTATTGCCGCTTCCGGAAAAGTTCCATGGAATCAAAGATCCCGAAACAATTTATCGCCAAAGATATTTGGATTTGTTAATGAATGAAGATTCAAAAAATAGATTTAAGTTTAGGAGTGATTTTATCAAGGCTATTCGTGAATTTTATTGGCAGGAAAAATTTATGGAAGTTGAAACTCCTTCTTTTTTGCATAAGGCAACAGGAGCAACGGCAACTCCTTACAAGACTCATAACAATGCTTTGGATATTGATTTGTTTTTGAGAATTTCTCATGAGTTACCGCTTAAAGAGTTGATTGTCGGCGGAATGGAAAAAATATTTGAAATCGGCAAGGCTTTTAGAAATGAAGGCGTTGATCCTTCTCACTTGCCCGAACATACTCATCTTGAGCACTACTGCGCTTATTGGAATTTTGAAGATAATATAAAATTCACTGAGCAGATGTTTGATTATATCTTTGAAAATCTTGGTCTTGAAAAGAAAATTGAGGTTGAAAACAGGGATGGAGAAAAGAAGTTGGTTGATTTTACGACCCCTTGGAAGAGAGTTAATTTTATTGATATGATAAAAGAAGACACTGGAATTGATGTTATGAAATACGATAATACCAAAAATCTTCTTGCAGATATTAAAAAGAATAAAATTGAATTTGAAGGCATGGATGATATGAGTTTGGCTGGCTTAGTAGATAACTTGTACAAAAAAATTTCCAGACCGAAAATTGTCGGACCGGTTATTTTGTACCATTATCCAAAGTATTTACAGCCACTCGCTAGAATTAATGATGATGATAAAAATATAGTGGATCAGTTTCAAATGGTTGTAAACGGCTGGGAAATAGTTAAGGCTTATTCTGAACTTGTTGATCCAGTTGATCAAAAAGAAAGATTTGATGGACAAAAAAATGCTAAAGCCAAGGGTGAAGAGGAGGTAATGGAAGGGGATGATGAATTTATTACCGCCCTTGAACATGGAGCTCCTCCAATATCTGGATGGGGAATGGGCATTGATAGAACGGTTGCAATTTTAACCGGTCAGAATAATTTAAGGGATGTAGTTTTATTTCCGTTGCTACGGTCTATTACTGAAGACTCAAAAAAAATAGATAATTAATAACAATATGAAAAAATATCTATTAATAACTTTAATTCTATTTTTTACAATTGTTCTGTCTGGTTGTAACAAGGATATTGATAAATATTCTAGTGATCCAGGAGGACAAGTAGCCGTTTTAGAACAAACTTCAGCCCAAAATGGAACTCAGACTCAAAACAATCCACAACCCTCGAATTTAAGTAATAATCAAGCGACTTCAAACTCGCAAACACAAACAAATATGCCAGAAATATTAATAGATAAAGATAAAAGTTACATTGCAGTTTTAGAAACTGAAATGGGAAATATCGAAATAGCCTTAAATTCTAAAGAGACACCCGTGACTTCTAATAATTTTATTTGGTTAGCTAAAAAGAAATTTTATGATAATGTGGTTTTTCATAGAGTTATAAATAAATTTATGATTCAGGGTGGTGATCCGACAGGAACTGGATCGGGAGGACCGGGCTATAAATTTGATGATGAGCCGTTTAACGGTGAATATACGCGCGGAACTGTGGCTATGGCCAATTCAGGGCCAAACACAAACGGATCCCAGTTTTTTATTATGCATGACGACGTTCCTTTACAAAAAGATTATGTAATTTTTGGTAAAGTGACAAAAGGAATGGATGTTGTTGATAAAATAGCAACTGCAGAAACCACTATTGGCGGTGATGGTCAAATGTCAAAGCCGGTAACTCCGGTTAAAATAAAATC
>CAYGKC010000019.1:8081-21813 GCA_964350585.1 uncultured Gammaproteobacteria bacterium | reverse complement strand
CAAAAGATGAACGTAGACGTTATAACGAATTAAAAAATGAATTCAAATTTTTAAAAATATTCTTTGCTTCATAAAAATTGTCAGAACTCATTAATTACAATAATTATATTCATTAATATTAATTTTATGAAGAAAAAATAGCTGATTTTTTACTAAATTCTAGTATTTTTATTTAAATTTAAACATTTTTTAACTTAATAAATTTTAAACTATTGACAAAAATCATTAAGTGTGCTATAATTATATATTGGATGCATAATTAATTCTGAAAAGGTTAGAAAAGAAACGTTTTCAAAATTAAGGATGTATTTGAGGAACTTTAACAATACCGGCGCAGCCGGTTCAAGGAGGCTACTTATGCCGTTTAAAGGATCAATCGTCTGCCCGTCGTGTGGAAAAGACACGCACGGGAAGGCGCCGTTCTGCGCCCAGTGCGGAAAAGCACTGCCGGCAGCAACGGCACCGAGTCCGGCACCAACGCCGAATCCGGCACCGAGTCCGGCCGTAACAGCGCCGGCTCCGACCGCTTCGACCTCTCCCGCAGACACTTTTAAGTGTGAGTGTGGGGGGGAGGTAAAAAAGGGAGCGAAGTTCTGCTCCGATTGCGGTAAACGGTTTATCACCAAGTGTCCGAATTGTGGGCACGAGGTGGCGAATAAAAAGTTCTGCCCGGATTGCGGTGCAGAGCTTTCCGCCGCCAGCGTCAAGAAGGCGGCGACGACCACAAAGAAAAGGAAGCCACAAGGCTTCATTGATAGCTTGTTTTCAACTCTCGTCGGCAATGACGAGTGAAAGGATTAAAATGATTACAATTATCATTATCCTGATGGCGGTTATAGCCATTTCCCTTTTTCTGCTCCCCTCCAGGACACGTCAGAATGTCCTGATAAACGGCGGCAGACTTACGGGACAGTTCCTTCGTTGGCTCGGCCAACGTTGGGGCTGGGGTCTGGCTGCGGTCGTACTGATCGCAGTTGCTGTTCACCTGGTGAACAGCAACCCCGAACTTCGGTCCGCCACAAACAGGTGGATCGAAGGCAGGAAGTCCCTCGGCACGCAGAATGTTCTTCTGCGTTGCCAAAGCAACGAAGACCTGGTTCGTCCCATCCAAGGAATTACGAAGGGTGGGGCGAACGTCTACGAGTTGGTCGGAGATGACTTCTTGTCATCCGGCCAGCACGTCAAACCGGGGACGAGAGTCATCTCGGTCAACGGCCGAACCAAAACCATTGACGGTATCGTCATGGTCCAGGTCCGCGTCCGCCGTCCCGGCACGCAGGACTTCATGGGAGGTCCTGTGGTCTGGGTGAAGTCTATGGACTTCTCCTGGAGGCAGTGGCAGGACAACTGTCCTGCACTTTCGACCACATAATTATCGCGGTCGGGAAGATTTCTATCGAGAAATCTTTCCCGGCCTTTTTTTATTTCCTTAAATTTATTTAAATATGCTATAATTAATTAAAATAAATAATTTTAAAAATATGACACAAGATTTGGGAAAAGTTTTTATTGAAAAAATATTGACTGAAGCCGGCCTTTCTGATTTGCCGGAAGAATATAAGGAACAATACATTCCAAAACTGGAAGAACAAATCAACCGCAGAATCGGCATTATTATCATTGATAACTTAAAAGGAGAAGACAGTGAAAAATTCGCCGATATGATAAATGTCTCCCCCGCTCCTTCCGCTTCACAACTGCAGGAATTTTTTTCAGACAAAATTCCAGATCTTGAGGAAAAAATAAGAATCGGTTTATCTGAGTTCGCTGCTGAATTCATTTCTAATGCCAAAAAATAATTATATTCCAAATATATGAGCGAAGGTAAAAAAGATAAAATAAATAAAGAAGAAGACAAAATCATTCCTGACGCTGAAATTACGGAAAATCAAGAGATGAGAACAGAAGAAGAGGCAAAAAAATCTGAAAGAGAAATGAAAATAGACAATATTTTCGAAGCCTTTAAAAAGAAAAAGGCAAATGGGAATTCCTTAAAAGATGTAGAGGAAGATAGTTTTAGTATATTCTTAGGAAAACTAAGCGATGAAGAAATCAATGATTTAAATCGTGATAAAGACAGTAAAAGTTTTACGAAAAAAATTAAAAAACTCCTTGCTAAAAAAAACGCAGAAGAAAAAGTTGAACCTGCAAAAGAAACAGAAGATAAAATTCCTAGCTCCGAAGCTGAAGATAATAATACTGAAGGCGACATAAACCCAGAGCCTCAAGCGCAAGAGGATGATACTAATACTTCCCAACAGGAAGAAGATAAGGAGGAAAATTCTCAAGCTAAAATAACAGAATTTGCCGAAACATCAGAAGAAATTGAAAAGCTAACAGGTGCAAAGTTATCAGCCAACTATAAAAAAATCTTAAATAGAATATACGAAAATCTTAAAGATGAAAATAATAGCGATAGGTTAAATCAATGGTGGTATTTTGAAATGAAACCAAATTGGTGGAATCTAAAAGAACTAAATAAACAGCAGATAATTGAAATAAACAAATTTCTCATCGAATATTTAAAATTTTCCACTAACAAATCCTTTCAGAGCGAAGTCGCTTTAAATAACTTTTTTCGCGAAATAGAAGAAGGCTTAAATAAAATAGTTGGGAAAAGTGAAAAAACCGATGAGGAAAGCAAGAATGAAAACGAAACTAGCGAAAAATTTAAAATTGGAGACAAAGTTTATTTTCAAGGCGAAAAGAGCCAGACAGAAGGAGAAATAGTCAAAGTTATTCCCAGAAAGAATAAATCCACCCTTTTTAAAATCGCTTACACAAATAGTACAAATGGGAAAACAATAACAGTTACCAGAGAAGAAGACAGTATTGTACTTTCCTCAGAAATATTAGGAAACAGAATAGCTCAGTTAATTAAACAAATGAAAGAAGTGCCGAACGGTAAGCTGGTCGATATTCTAATGAAAGACGGCAAAAAGCATACCGGATTAATTAAAGAAATCATCGAAGATGGTGAAGCTGTAGTTAAAATAAGGCCAAAGGGTTTAGAAGTAGATTATAAGTTTAAAGTTTCTGAGATTGACAGATTTTGGCAAAAAAATGACTCCAAGCCTGACTCTAAAACCGATAGAAAACCTCAAGAAGATGAAGTTGATGAAATAAAACCTGAAGAACTTCCTGAAGAACTAAGAGACTTACAGAAAGGAGATATCATCTCGCTTAAAGATTCAAACAAGAGAGTCAAGGGTTCTTTTGTGAAATTTTATAAATCCAAAAATGGCGACAGTATTTTTATGTCGATTGATGAAAGGCTTGGAAATTCGAAACTAAAATCAACCTATTCACTCAATATAAAAAATATTGATAGGATTATTTCCATAAATGACAAGCCATTTAAAAAAGCTACTGAGGAAAATAGCGAAAATTCAACTAATGAAAATAAAGATGAAGCTGAAACTGATTCGGTAAAAGAAGCAGAAAAGAATGCAATAATTGGAAGAATTTGTTTTTCTATCAGTAAGTTGTTACGACATGAAACCACAAAAAAAGGAAAAACTACTCAAGTAAAGAATGAAAATTCAGAATACATACTATCATTATTAAGAACTGAAAATATTACAATTGATGAAATAGAAGCTACTGGCAATGTTCCTGATTTTTTTATAAAAAGATTAAGGAAAATTGAAAATAGCCCTAATACAAACAACAATACGCAAGAGGAAAAGAAACCGGAAGAAGTGGCTGAGCCAGAACAAGAAGGAACTCAGCAGGAAAAGGAACCAGGATCTGAAGAAACAAAAACGGAAGAAGAATCTGAAACGGAACCGAAAGAGTCTGAACAGGAAGAAACACAGCCAGAACCAGAGCCTGAATCTCAGCCAGAGGAAACACAACCTGAGCCAGAAGAGACACAACAGGAAGAAGAAGCTGAATCAGAAGAAAATGAACCAGAGGAAGCTGAATCAGAAGAGACAGAAAAAGAAAAAGAAGGAGAAGGAGAAGAAACAGATACTCCAGAAAACGTTAAAAAATTAAAGAAAACAAAAGAAGAATTTGATACCATCATTTCTTGGTTTGAAAGCAATAAAAAAATTGTCAGCTCAGATGATCTGAAAGAATTAGACGACTTAACCCATGCTTTTGAAACGATGGCTAATTTAATCCAGAAAAATGGCTCTAAAGACAAAGACAAACTGTTCGAAAAACTGGATTCTATTTTAGAGCAAATAAAAGATACTTTTGAATCATATCGTGTTTCTTTTAAGGGTAATGACGCAGATGAATTGATGCTTTTGACAAAACTGCACATCGCAAATGCAGGCAAAAGAAAAAAAAGCAGTCCCAGGGAAATGATAAAGCAAGCTCAAATGTCGCAATTAGAGGGAGTAAAGTCAGCATATCAAAGTGAAATTCAAAAAATTATTTCCTGCATTGATGCATCACAAACTCCCGAAGAAATACAAAAATCTCTTCAGGAAATAAGCAAAAAAACCGGCATAAATACGGAAGCCATTCAAAAAATCCTTGATGATCAAAAAGCATACATAAGAATGCAATCTGCTTCAGGAGTCGGCATTAAGGAAGCAATCAAAAAAGCTCTTCCAAAAGTTGCAGCTTATGCGGGAACCGCAATAGGAATATCTATCGCCACAGCTGGATTTGGCACTCTCGCCTGGCTTGGTTTTGGAGGATTGGGCTTGCTTAGATTTGCAGACCAAATGAGAGGAAACAAAAAAGCAGAGGAAGAATTAAACGCCAAATACAATGAAAAAATAGAATTAATGTCACACCCCAAGTCTGAACTAAGAACATATATCGAAAATAGCATTGCGGGTGAAATAGCATTAATAAACAGGCAAAAAATTCAAGCTGATTATGAAAAAGTTTTAAAGACTGACAATAAAAAAGTTTCTCCGGCCATCGCGGAGTTCATATCCCAACATTTGGAAAATGAAAACGGAAAAAGCGAAAAAATACAATTATCACTTGAAGCTCTTCTAAAAGCGGAAGAAAAAACTACAGAACTTGAAGCTGCTCAAGCTCCAAAAGTAAGCAACTCCAAAACCGTTAGTTCCCTAAAAAGAGCTTGGGGCATTATTTTTGGCGGCGCTGAAAACCAATCAGACAGGCTAATAAATTCTGCACTGTTTACCACTGTCGGTTTAGCTGCCAGAAGCTGGAAGCCGCTAAGAATGATACTATTGGGACTTGGAACTTCACGGTTATCAGGGATGGCAGCCGAATATTATATAAACAAAAATAAAAAAGAAATTAGTGAAGTTCATGAAAAATTTGTAAAAGCCAAACCAAATGAAATTGCAAAGAATGATGAATTGCTTACTTACGGAAGATACCTTCTAGTAACCAGTAAAGACAAAAAAGGAAAAGCCGGAGAATATCTTGCGCTAAAGAAAAAAATGGAAAAGGCATTAAAACTTGCCATCGAAAAAAGAATTTCTAGCGCTGAATCCGCCTTCGCCTTTGTCAAAGAATCAAATGATTCTCTTGAAGAAAAAGAAAAGGATGAAAAATACATAAGTACGTCCGATAAAGCAAAAATAGCAGCAGCAAAAGTAGGCGGTTTCTTTGCCGGAGCAGCTTTAGGTTGGTTTATCTCAGACTTAGGGCAAAAAAATTCTGAAGAAACTTTAGCAACAGAAGAATCCCCTGACATTGTACCAGGCGAAGCGCCCGGAGCGGAAAAGATAGCTGAAATAGATTCTGATGATTTGGCAAAAGGAGAAATTATAGATCTAGAAAAACAGAGCATATCCCCTGATGTTGAACCAGGCGAAGTGCCCGGAACGGAAAAGATAGCAAAAATTTCTGACGATATTGCAAGAGGCGAGGCTCCCGGATATTCACCTAACGAACATTCTCAATTTTTTGAAGAAGGCAGAAAAATAATTGATTCTCCTGACATTGCACCTGGTGAAGCTCCCGGAATTATGCCGGAAGAAGAAGTTATTCTTGATCCTGTTGTTCCACCTACTGAAACAGTTCCCCACCCTCCTGTCATAAGCACTGAAACACTTAGAGAACAACTCCAAGCCGCAACTATCCGAAAAGGTGAAGGAATTGAACATGCCTTTATTAGACAATTGAAAGAAAATGCGCAAAAATTCGGCTATAATCCAGATAGTGACGGTAATATTGACAAATGGGCTGGAAGTCAAGCGCATAAAATAGCAATAGATAAAGGATTTGTAAATCCGGCAACTGGACAAGAAATCAGAATGGAAGGAGGCGCCATAGATAAAGTAGCTTTTAAAATTGACACCGACGGCGCAGGCAATATAACAGTATCCGAATATACAAGTGACCAGTTAATAAAAGAAACTGCCGGAACTGCAACTATTGCCGAACAGCTCGGCGACAATAAATATTTATATGGCGGTAAAACAGTAACTGAAGCAACAAGGGAAATGCCACAGCCTTCTGAAAACTTAGTCCAAGCGACTAAAGAAGTAATTACTGATGCCAAAAGCGGAGCAAGAGAACTGTCTTGGCTAGGCGAAGCTCAAGGTGAAGTACTGAAAAAAGGTTTAGTCGAATCAGGTTATACTTATCCGATCGAAAAGTTAGCACAAATTCCAGTAGAAGATTTTTCAGCTTTGGAAGAAGCTAAAATTGCAGTAAACCAATTTACAGAAATGAATAAAGATTTTGGAAATGAATTTGCTTTCTACTATGCGGATTTAAAAACTGCTCCTGACGGAATTCCTGATGCCATTGTCGTTACGCACAACGGAGAATTTTTTACCAATGTTTTGATAGACAAAACAGAAGAAGGCAGAGCTCTTATGGTAGCCATTGAACAAGCTAGAATACCAAGCGAAAGCAACTTGTCACAAATTATTCTTGATGCTGATCTTAATAGAGAACAGGCAATCGCTCTCATAAATCAGACTAAATATACCGGCATCGAAGGATTTTCTTTGACAGAAGGCGTTGAACAAAATTCTGAATTCGCAAAATTAATGGAATTGTTTAAGGGGAGCGAAAGAAATTTATTTTTAACGCCCGATGGCGGTTTGTCAAATGATCAGTTTACCGTTTTTGAAAGATATGCCAATATTTTACCGCGAAACAAGATGGAAGGAATACTAGATTTAACAAGAAGAATACCCTGGAACTTAGAACAAAAAATAGCCCTGGCTGACACACTGGCATACCCAGGATTAGATTCTTCGGGCGTAACGGAAATTGTGACAAAATTAATCGGACAAGAAGCTACAACAGATGCCACAAAATATGTTTGGGATTTTAAAGGCAATAACCCTGTTCTAAATATTCACAAAGTATTTGGAAACCACAGAGTAATTATTGATCCATTCGCCCCTGATAGAGGAATAAGAATTCCTCAAGGAATTTTGGGCATAGCTCCGCCAAAAATATTCAAAATTAATGAAATGGGCGAGGCACTCAAATTTTTCAAAAAGTAAGCCTTTTCTCTAAAAAAACCGGTCAAAAGCCGGTTTTTTTTTAATTCACTTGCCAAAAAATTAATACTTTGATAGTATTTAATGTTTATCTTAATATTACCTATGAAAAATAATCTTTCAGAAAATTTAAAACTGCAAAAATTCTATCACGTCATTGATGCCGTA
Source organism: uncultured Gammaproteobacteria bacterium (assembly GCA_964350585.1). Taxonomy (GTDB): domain Bacteria; phylum Patescibacteriota; class Patescibacteriia; order 2-01-FULL-39-33; family 2-01-FULL-39-33; genus JBAYJM01. The sequence continues at coordinate 14,239 of CAYGKC010000019.1, read as the reverse complement.
TCAGATCAGATTACTATCACTGACACAAAAGGCAGAATTATTTTTGCCAATAAATCATTACAAAACATCACCGGTTACAGCTTAAAAGAAATAATCGGCAAAACTCCAAATTTATGGGCCTTAACATTTAATAAAGAGGCTGATAATAATACTAGTTTTACAGAAATATTAGAAAACATTTCAAAAAGCAACAGCTGTTTTTTTGGCGAAGCAGAAAACATCAAAAAAGATGGCAAAAAATATTCAACTGAAGTAAAAATTACACCAGTTTCCTTAAACAATAATATTGACTACTTTATAATAACCGAAAGAGACATTTCAGCAATAAATGAACTAGACTTTGCCAAAAATGAATTTATTTCACTTTCGTCTCACGAACTCCGTACTCCCCTTGCAAGCATCAGCTTGGCCTCAGAACTTCTTCTATTAAATGCTCGAGATCTAAGTGATAATGAAAAATTTTGCCTAGAAGAAATATATATTAATTCGCAAAAAATGTCACACCTTATTTCGACTTTTATGGATCTTACTCGCATTGAACTGGGAACACTGAGTGTTAATCCTGAACCAATTGACATAATCCAGTTATTAAGCAAATTAATTTTGGAAGTCGAGCTCCAACTTCAGAATAAAAATTTAAGAATTAAAAGAACAATAGACAGCCAAATACCTATTATCGAATACGATAAAAAAATATTTACCGTAGTGTTTAACAACTTGCTCTCAAATGCAATTAAGTACACTCCAAAAAATGGGAACATTTTCTTATCCGTAAAAAAATTGGATAACGGCAATATAGAAATAAAAATCAAAGATACGGGAATCGGGATTGATAAGAAAGATCTTAAAAATATTTTTAAAAAACAATTTCGGACAGAAAATGCAATAAAATCAAATATGGAAGGAAGCGGATTAGGGCTTTACATTGTAAAATCATTAATTGATAAGACAAAGGCAAAAATTTCTGTTACTTCCCAAATTAATAAAGGATCAATATTTAGAGTGGTATTTCCCACTTAATATAATAAATGAATAATCAAAAAACCAAGCTTCCCTCCAGCTTGGTTTTTTGATTTGCCACACAATTATTCACTGTTAATTTTGTAGCCAATACCATAGACAGTTTGCAGAATTTTTCCATCCCTATCACCTATTTTCTTTCTTAAGTTGGTGATATGCACATCAACGATATTACTGAACGAATCATAGGCGAAATCCCATAAATTTGAAATAATCTGTTCCCTATTCATTACCTGATTTGGATGACGCATCAAATATTCAAGCAAACTAAATTCTTTAAGTGTCAGTCTCGCTTCCCTATCCCTCACAAATACTTTTTTTGTAAGCGGATTTAGAGTAATTTCGCGAGTTTTTAGCAGAACAGGAATAACTGGCTTTGGTCTTCTTAACAAGGCGTGCATTCTTGCCAGAAGGATTTTGAAGGAAAACGGTTTTACGACATAATCGTCCGCACCGGAATTTAATCCCTGGACAATATCCGCCTCTCCGTCACGAGCAGTAAGCATCAGAATCGGAGTTGTAATATTTTTTGCTCTTACCTCTTTGCAAATGGTCATACCGTCTTTATCCGGAAGCATCAGATCCAAGATAACAATGTCATAATCGTCATGATAAAGCTCCATTCGGGATTGTCCTACTACTCCCTCATGAACGCAGTCCACCGCAAAACCTTCGGTTTCTAAGCCAGTTTTAATTAATTTAGCCAAATTTTCTTGGTCTTCAATGATAAGAACTCTCATATTTTTGTCCATTATATTAATTAAGCAGTTAAAAAAATAAATGCTTCCCCCTCCTATGGACTTTCTCTTGATAACTTTAATGTTCTAGAAAAATAATGGGGAACCTAGCATACTAGCAAAGACCGGAATAACTGTCAAGGGTTTTTAACAATTAATTATTTTAATGCCTAAAAAAAAATTTCTCATTAAGAAAAAATACCCATAAATAAAGGATATTTAATAAATATCTAATATATAAAAAATATAATAATTTGTTAAAAGGTCGACTTTAATATATTTCTTCAAATAATAACTCAATTTAAAAATATGTTTAAAAACAAATTTTTTATTATTTCTCTTTTAGCCGTTTTTGCCGCTTTTGCTTGCGCAGTTCCTGCAGCTTTAGCGGAATTTGACAGCTCAAACTCCAATACAGGCTACGATTCGCAAAATGAGAGCATTTCTAACTTTTTTACCGGTTTTTATAGCTGGAATGAAAACCTTGAATTAGTATCAAATGACGCAGTTGGGGAAAATAGCAGTGGCGGAAATGCCGCGGATTTTAATTCAGGTGATGCTTGTTTAACCAGCGGACAGGTTTCGGTAAATGGTCTTTTTGATAATAGCGTTAACAGGAACTCTTTAGCACTACCGATGCTTAATGAAGATGTTTTCAGTTCTAATAACAACAATACTGGTGCCTTATCTTATAACTATTCAGAAACTTTATTTGATGCATCAAATTGGAGCGCAAATAACCTAAATAATTCTTTTTTGAATAATCTTATTGATTCCAGCGCATTAAGCGGTTGGAACACCGCCAACAGCAATAATGGATCTGGTGCTATTTCTGCAGGATCAGCGTCAATTGAAGCCACAACCAGAAACTCTGCCAACGTAAATACTATGGCAGTGTTTGGTAATGGAGTTAATCCTGATTTAATAACTGGAAATTCCAATACCGGAGCAGATTCTGTTAACAATGCAATTGTATCCGTATTCGATGTTTTTGCTCTTTCAAACGATAACATGGCGCAAATCGTTAATGATTTGGAGCTTGAAGCAACATCAGGATTCAATTCTGCAGATTACAATTCAACTTTCGGATCCGTAATGACAGGAAATACTTCCGCCTTCGCTAATGCATCAACGTCAGATGTAAATAGGAATGATACCGCAATAATCGGACAAGCGTTCAATGGCTTGTTTGAAGCTACGAATTTTAGCACAGGAGCAGATACTTCCAATAGTGCGTTTATTACTCTTACTGACAATAATTATGTAAATAATTCTAATACCGCCTTAATCAATAATTTGCTCGGATCAAACGCAATTAGCGGTTACAATTCAGCTGATTATAACAACGGTGCAGGAGCAGTTGTCTCTGGCAACGCAAATTCAATGGCAGTGGCGCAAAATATGGGTATAAATGTGAATACAACAGCCATAACATCGCCATTAGCAATGAGTTATTTTGTAGCTGAAAATGAAATGACTGGAGCCAATTCTTATAATAATTCAGAAATTAACGTTGAAAATTCAACATCACTAACAAATGATAATAATGCTAATGTCATCAATGATATTTTCGCAAATTCTGTAAGTGGTGGAAATTCTGCTGACTACAATACCGGCGAAGGTTCTGTCAATGCCGGATCTGCATCAGCCGGAGCGATGGTAGTTAACCAAGCAAATATTAATACTACCAATATCCAGAATGCCGCTGTTGCTTCTTCGATTTACAATTCAAATGCAAATACGGGAGCAAATTCGACAAATGAGGCATATACAAATATAAATTCATCCATTAACGTCACCAACGTTAATGAAGCTTTGTTTAATAACACAGTTAGTGTTAGCGCAAATTCAGGAGATAACACATCAAACTACAATACAGGAGGAGCTTCGGTTACTTCAGGAGCTGTAGTTGCTTCTTTTGGAGTTATGAATGCCGCCAATAGCAATTTAATTCAATAATTTATTTCTGCAGCGGCCGGAACAGAATCTTTTTTTAAGGTTCTGTTCGGCGACAATAGAATAAATTAAAAATATGAAAAAATCAAAACAAACCGCCAGTTTTATCTTAAAATCAATTTGCATTTTAACAGTAATTGCAATTGGTTTATTTTCTGCATCAAGTATTATTTTAGCGGAAGAAAATCCGTTAGATTTACTTACCTCCAGTGAAGAAAGCAATATCATTATTGAAGACGAAGAAGAAGACGAAGTAGAGTTAGTAAATAGCACTGTTAATGAAAATTCAGATATTGAAGAGGAGGTAGAGGAAGAAAGTACAGAAATTTCCAATTCAAATACAGGTGCCAATTCTGAAAATGAGGCGGATATTTCCGTTTCAGAAGAAGTAATAGTTAATAATCAAAATGATGCATGGATATTTAATGAAGCGCTTATACGCTCGCAAACAGGAAATAATATTGCTAGTTTTAATACTGGTTCAGGAATAATTACTACTCAAATTGCTAAAGGCAACGGTGAATTAGTAAACTTAATCAATAAAAATATTTTAAGTACAGAAAATCAAGAAAATTCCAGTTCTTCTGTTTCAAATGAAAATACGGGATATCAGTCAGAAAATAATGCAAGCGAAAATTTAAATAATAAAATTACTTTAAGAAATTTAAACAGCGCAAATGTGACCAATAAGATTAAAGCAAGCGCAGTATCGGGCAAAAACAAAGCAGACAGTAATACAGGTCATGGGATAATCGTTTCTGGAAACGCTGAATTGGGGTTAAATCTTTTAAATATTGCCAACACAAATATAATCAATTCAAACAGTTTTTATGCTGATTGGAAAAATGTGCATGAAAATTTAAATGCTTCAATTAATATCGGCGAAGAGGTTAATTCTAACCCCTCTCTTTCATCTGCGATAAAAACAGCTATTAATTCCAACACTGGAGCAAATTCTTCCAATGTATCTATTATCCAATCCAATAATGAAATAAATATCGTTAACAATAATAATGGAAATCTTAACAATGACATAGAAGCATCGTCCATATCAGGTCAAAATACAAGCAATTCAAACACAGGATCGGCATCAATTGCAACAGGTGAAGCAAAATCAGCCGTCAATATTGTTAATTTTTTAAATAGCAACATAAATGCCTCAAATTGGTGGCTTAAGGCGATTAACATATTCGGCGATTGGAACGGAGACTTGATTCTGCCACCATTGCCAAGTGCCAATTTAACATTAGCAACAAATATAAACAATACCCAAAGTAATACTGATTCAGGAGCCAATTCCACAAATACAACAGCAGTATCTTCAACACAAGAAACGACAGTTCAAAATAGTAACACCTCATCAATTTTAAACAACGTAAATATCAAAACCAATACCGGCAACAATTTAAGTTCATACAATGGCGGATCCGGCTCGGTGAGATTCGGTAAAGCAGATGCTGAAACAAATGAAATCAATGTCTCAAATATTAATATAACAGGAGACTCATGGTGGACGCTGGCTATAAATCGGTTCGGGCTTTGGTCAGGTACTTCTCTTGGATCACCATCAGAATTATCTGTCGTTTCTGACGGCTATTCAACAATAATTTCTCCAATATCAAGCGGAGTTGAAGCAAAAAATAATTCAACAGGTCCCAGTTCAAACAATATTAACGGCTATAATGTCAATAATTCTACAGAAATTCAAAATACAAACAGCGGCCAAATTTTAAATAACTTAGAAGTTAGCGCCATCTCTGGAGAAAATGAAACGCAGTACAATACCGGAAACGGATATATAATAGCTGGCGATGTAAAAGCAGTAAATAATATAGTTAATTTTGCAAATGCCAATATAACTGCCGGAAATTGGTTAATAGGAATTATTAACGTGTTCGGCAAATGGACAGGAAATTTGATTTTCTCCAACAGCACCTCTTCAAGCGAAAACACTAATTCCAACAATAATAATTCAGATTCTAGCTCAACAAACGGAAATACAGGTTACGACTCTACTAACAATTCAGAATCAAATTCCAACTCTACAACAACTGTAAATAATAACAACGAAACAAATTTAAATAACAACACCGAATCCAATGCTGAAACGGGAAGCAACAGCGCAAGCTATAATACCGGAACAGGAATTGTATCAACTGGAGGAAGTGATGCGCAAACGTCAATAAATAATGACGTTAATGGAAATATTATAAATGTCGGAACTGGGGGTGGGGCAACTTCAACATGTGCGAATAATACTACAGGCGCCAATTCCACAAACACCTGCTCAAGTAACGAAAGTAACGAAACAAACATAAATACAAATAATAACTCCAACGTCACAAACAACGGTTCAGCCAACGCCAACACTGGGGGCAATAATTCAAATTATAATACAGGAGATGGAGTAGTTGATACAGGCTGGGCAAATACTTTTGTTGATTT
>CAYGKC010000019.1:0-7981 GCA_964350585.1 uncultured Gammaproteobacteria bacterium | reverse complement strand
AGTATTGTTAAAATATTTCCTGATGGCATAAAAATAGAAATTAGCATACCTAGCGGGACATTCCCTTTTGATGTAGTTTTAACTTTATCTCAAGCAAATTTAACCCAATTAAGCACTCCACTAAAAAGACATAATGCAAAACTGGTAGGAAACAAAGTAGTAAAAATGACGTTCATTGAAAAGGGGGGTAGGGAAATAACCAAGCTCACAAAGGATATTAACGTTAAAATTACTTATCCTTCAACAATGCCAATTGACAACAATAGTTCAATGTACTATTTTGACTCCTTGGGTGTAAAATGGCTTAAAGTTGGCAATAAAAATTTAAATGAAAATTATGTAAATGGAATTTTTAACAGAGTTTATGTAATAGGAACATTTAGTGTACCCACTTTGCCTGATATCCTAAAAATTAAGGAAAACGGCTTGAAGTGCCAAGTAATTCTGGATTATGGAAATGGAAATTTGTTAAGAGATAATGCCAACCATAAAATATTTATTTTAACACAAGGAAATAAAAAATATGTGTCTACGATTGAAGAACTTAAAAAGTATTACGGACCGGTTTACAATGTTAGCGGTTCAGAATTGGAATGCTATCCAACAGTAGACTTATTAACACTTCCTGACAAGCCATATGGCAATAATGTAATGCTTAGAAATATTGATACCAATAGAATATACCTTATTACCAAAAATATGAGAAAATACATCTCATCAATTTCTACAGTAAAAGATTTAAGCCAAAAAGGCATCAAAACCATAAATGTAAGCAGTGATATTATCTATAAATACGGACTATTGAAATAAGTTTAAAAAAAATACTCCGGATAACCGGAGTATTTTTTATCGTTCTTTTATTGCCATTTTTATCCTGTTTTCAAGATCATCTCTTGTCATTGTGTCGCCAGCTTCATAGAACATGCCTTCATGATCCTTTAGATGGTGAGCCATAGCTCTTTGAACTATAGTGTGTGAACTTTCATCCTTTATAAAATAATCGCATTCCATACCCATATCCCTGCAACAAAAAGATTTCATACTGTTTAGTTATTAATAAAAAGATGGCTAAGTACCATCTTAATATTAATTATAGGAAGCAATTATTATGTAATCATTAACACTTAAAAACAATTTTAAAAATGTTTAGCTATCTTATTTTTTACATTGTCCTCTCATATACGCCCATTCCTCACATCTTTTTCCATTTGAAAAAACACAGTAACCCATTTGATTGCCATCAACATCTTTAACTATTTCAATTTCTCCGCCGTTTTCAATACAATAAACAGATGCGGGATTAGCAATGCCAACAGCAGTTCCGGCAGATTCGACAATTTTAGTCATTTTTATTACTGTTAACTTTCCATCTTGATTGAAGCCTTCTATTTTATACCTATCGCCTGTTTTTAAACTGGCAACTTCACATACGCTTGTTGAAGAATTAACGACACATAAACTTTTATCATTAAATTCTAATTCTACCTTTAAGGCCGGAGCTCCTTGCTCTTCGTAAACCAAATACCAAATGTCTTTTTTAAGTCCTGGATTATTTTTTGAAAGATTACCTTCTTTAGTAAAATTTATTTTTGAATTTTCACCGTTATCTTTTATAATTTGGAAAGAACTTACTTTTATGTCTTCACCCTTTCCCTCTAAAATGACATTTGCGGATAGAGCAACATGTCCATCCTCATAGTCAACAACAGCTTTTGAATGGTCGTCAATCCATTTTATTTGTGTTACGTAAAATTTTCCACCTAAAACTGCCGCTTCCGGGGAAAGCTTGGAAATATTATCTTTAATATAATCTTCCAACTCTTTTCTGTATTCTATAAGAAGATCGCATTTATCCCTGCTTAAAGTATCACTTAGCAGACAATCCCCCATTGTCCCCATCGTCAACTCGGGCATTCCACATGTTGATGTAGGCATTGGAGTAACGGGATTTCCTTTTTTAATCCAGGTACCGGATTCAACTTGGCACTGCCATACTCCTTCTCCTTCCGACAAATAAAATTTCGTTGTGAATAATCCTACAACTACAATAATAACTATAAAAAGTATTATTATTGCAGCTCCCATTTTAACTTTTTCTTGCATAATTTTAGTTTAAATTCTAATCTATTCTAATTATTAAGACGTACGATCTTTAAAAAGGTAACATAATCTAGAGCAATTTCTTAATATCAGGGATAATTTTCATTGTATCTTTATAGCCTAATTTTATAAATTTTTTGTCTATTTTGTTAAGGAAAAACCTTTTCCATCCTTTAAAACCCACTAGATCGTTTTCCGGCTTGATAATAAAATCAGAATCATTCATACATGACAGAGATAAATTTTTATAAATGATACTAAAGGCTCTGCTGGCTATATTGGCATAAGTTAACTTCGTTCCCTTGAAAATCTTTTCATAGTTATAATTATCCAAACTGACGGAGATAACAATATCAGCACCCATTTTTTTTACAATATTATCAGGAACAGGATTACAAATCCCGCCATCAATAAGCAACTTTCCCTCCCTTTCAATCGGTTTATACATAACAGGAATTGCCATACTTGCTCTTATGGCGCTGATAAGATCGCCATCTTTAATATCCACTTCTTTGCCGGTACTCAAATCTGTTGCGACAACTGCCAAAGGAATAGAAAGATCAGAAAAATCCTTGTAGCCTAAAGTTTTTTGGACAAGCTTTTCCAATACCACTCCCCTTATCACCCCTTGCCTTAAAGTAATATCAACAAAAGAAGTGAGGGCTTTAAATTTTTTTCTTTCCAATAATTCTTCCAAAGCTTCAACATCTTCATAAGCGGCATAATGAGCCCCAACCCAAGAACCAATACTGCATCCGGCAATATAATCAATGGGAATATTGTTTTCTCTAAGCGCTTTAATTACACCAACATGAATTAATCCCCTCATTGCGCCGCCTCCCAAAGCTAAGCCGACTTTTTTTCTTTTTTTTGCCATTATATTATACCTTTCTTTTTAAATTTATCCTTTTTGATGCTTTCTATTAATTTATATTTTTTATAATTAATTACTGATTAATTCTCAAAAATTTCATTCTTAACTATTTCAAATATTTTATGGTGGCCAAGGGAATTAGGGTGCAATCCATCATCACAAATATCGTGAGCATTTAAAAATTCAAAGATTTTAATATACTTATAACCGCAATCTTTGGCAACTCTTTTAAGCGCAAGGTCATATTTGTGAATTTCTTCATTGGTATAGAATTTTTCTGCGGATTCACATACAGGAGACAAGCCAACAAATAATATGTCTTTTGTAAAAGAACTCGCCTGTTCTAAAATTTCATTCAAATTCTGTTCAAATCTCTCCGGGGTCACTTGCGACTTGCCATCAATAATCTGGCTGTCGTTTATTCCTATGGCAAAAATAATTGTATCAGGCTGTCGAGCTTCACATTCAGATTTAAATCTTAAAATTAAATCTTCAGTAGTCTCTCCGCAGATTCCTAGATTATATATTTCCAATTCTTCTTGAGAAGTCTTATCGACAAAACTCCTAAGCCGGCCAGCCCAACCGCCTCCTTCCGGATCAAATGCTCCCCAAGCGATACTATCCCCAAATATGCAAATTGTTGACATATATTTAAACTAAAATTTTAAAACCAGTTAAAAAGCTTGGCTATAAATAAAACATAAATTAAAAGAAAAAAGGCACCTTCCCATACATGAATCCGTCTCGATATTCCTGAAATTATAAAAAGGATCGTCGCCAAAGCCATTACGGGAACACCAATTGAAAATGTTTGCGAATCCAATTGCAGCCGAGTAAATAATCCAGGAAAACCGATTACCACCAAACCGTTAAAGACATTTGATCCGAATATGTTGCCCAAAGCAACTTCTGACTTTTTCTTTAGTGCAGCCCTCGCTGAAACTAAAAGTTCGGGCAATGACGTACCTACGGCGACAGCAGTAATAGCAATGACACCCGTGGCAATATTTAAAATAGATGAAATATTTACCAAGGAATCAATCATATATTTTGAACCAATAATCAAACCTGCAATTCCAACTGCAAGAAGGACAAAATCCATTAACTTTAACTTTGGCCGTTTAAACTTCTTTTTGTTTTCCTTAATAAGATGCTTTCTTCTTTCTTGACGTGATGGCAAAACTTCGCCGATTTCTTCACTATCATCAGTATCCTTATGCATTACAGTATATAGAAGATATATACCATAGGTGACTAACATTAAAATTGACTCTCCCAAAGTAATTTGCTTGTCCCAAACCACACCCAAGAGCAAAACTGTACTTATCGCCAACAAAGGAAGATCGAGATCAATCAAGCTTTTTGTTACAATTAATTTTTTACCCAGCAGTGCTGATATACCGACAATAAGAAGTATATTAGCGATGTTTGAACCGATGGCATTTGCAGCAACAACGTCTGTGACTCCTTTTAGAGCCGCAGTAAGAGATGTAATCAACTCGGGAAAAGAAGTGCCTATTCCCACAATAGTTACGCCAACTATAAAAGGTGAAAGACCGAAAGAAAGCCCAATTTTTTCAGCACTTGCGATAAGCCAATCAGCTCCTTTAACTAAAACAGCTAATGAGATGATAAAAACGATAATCCAAAACGCTAATAATATAGGAGTAATAAATTATATTGATACTATTATTTTATCATAATTTAGGAACAATATAAAAAATTATTTAACTACTTTGATATATTCCTGGGGTATGTTTTGGGGAATTAGTATTTCAGGAGTAAGTATTGCTTTTGGTAAATTTTCAGGAGCACCTTTAAGAAGACAAAAAGAAAAAGTGTCTAGCGGCTCACCATTTTCGTATTTTTCTGAATCTTTTATATTATTGCCGTCTTGCGTCCATTCGGGCTTCTTGTACCATTTCAAAAAATCTTCAAGAGATATAATTTGTTTCCAATAAATCTCGCCTTGATATGAAAGGGCTTCACTTTCAGTCCATCCTCTTTGTATATCATCCATTATTCTGGTTATGTATTCTAAGTCGGCAACATAACAGTTTTTCGGGTCAACCTTCATTTCTAAAATTTCTCCAGGATATTGCATTTTTAAACTGTCAGGATCGGTATTTTTAAAAGTATAATCTGCTAAAGATTCAAAACCCTTTTTTTTCATACTTCCGGGACTATATTGTTCTACTGTTTCATATTCATTCCTTAAAGTATTTTCATCCTTTTTAATAAATCTTCTGTCTGCTCCGAATAACCCATGTCCATATTGAAGATAAGGATATGCAAAAATATTATTTCTGCCAATTCCTTTATCCTTTAAAAATTGAGGCCTTATATTATCCAAAAAGTCATTCCTTCTAACCATAGCCTCATCCTTGCCAATATTTTTATTATCTGAGCCAATCAACAATCCATTTTGATCAATATCATCTAAAAATTGGACTTTTGTTTCATGATAAACATTAACATAGTCCGGTGGCGCTTCAATTTCTAATCTTTCCAAAATACTTTCTCTTTTTTTGCCAATTTCATTTTCTATCATATATTATCGTTAATTTGATAATTAAGGGGAAGAATCTCTTCCCCAGCCTTCACTACCCTTGCCTTTTCTCTGAATCTCTCTGGTGCGCCAACTGCCTTCTTCTGGCCAAGTCTGCCATATATTTTTCATTCTCTTCAGAAGTCATCTCAAACCTGGCTAAGGTGTCAATATCCAATGACCAATGGAATTCATCCTTACGGATCCATAGTCTTGCCCACCAAAGCTTAATGCGCTTATTCCAAATTTTTCTCTTTAATCTGCCAAGAGAATGTCTTACTCCAAATTCAAAAATTTTCACTTTGCTTCCTCCTTAAAAAGAACAACAACTCATTTAGTTACTTACCCAAAATATTTAAAGAAACCTCCATCTGCCTTATGGAATAGAGCATATCGTCATCACTCCTTCCCGACTCTTTTCCTCTTTTATATGAATCCATCAAAGAGGCGAAATAACCAATAATCTTACTTTGTTTTTCTTCCAGCCTTGCCTCGGATGGATTTTTAAACCTTTGATCGTTTTTGTGCAATTCATACCAATCCTCCACAACCTTATATAATTTACCTAACAGCTCTTTAGCTCCTTCAATTGATTCCTTAGAAATTTTATGGCCAAAAAATTCTCCCCCTGGAGACAATTTTTTTATTTGAGATTCTTTGTAGAAGATTATATCAATTTGTTCAGCCATAACAGTAGCAAATTCATCCGGTTCTAAATATTCGCTAATTATAGTTATGCTTTCTGTCCATTCTTTTTCTTTCCTTTGTCTTGATAACACATTATTAAAATAAAGATAGTCATAACTTGAGTTTTCATTTGCGTCATCAAATTCATCAAGCTCTTTTGTCAACATCCTTACTTCTTCTTCAAGATTTTTCAATTCATTTGTTTTTCTTACAGTGAGCTTTTTCTTTTTAATTTTCTCAACTTCTTCTTTTTTCTTTAATATTTTGCTATAGATTTCTTTTCTTTGCTTTAGAAAATTATCATAAAATTCTTGATTTAAAATTTTAACGTTATCCCTATTGCCCCTATTTAGCCAAAGCAGATCCATAAGCGATCTAATTTCTTTTCCCATATTTTCTTTGTTGGAAATAAGCTTTTCCTTAAAACGTGACTGAATAAGCAGTTCATATAACGATTTAGCCATAAACATTTCCCTGGTATCCTTATCAAAACCAGCTATGATCTCTTCCAGTTTAAGTTCGCGCGTCTGCTGTCCTTCTTCTTCCGTCAACTTTAATTCAGGAATAATCCTCTCCTTCAGGTACTGAGGCAAGCTTTGAAATAACCTTTGCACGCTTTCGGGAAAAGCGCTTAATTCCTTAATTCCAAAATCTTTTTTTTGATTTGTTTCTGGAGAAATTTTTTTAATTATTTCGTTCATTTATTTTTATTCAAGAATAAGTTTTTAAGACAATAGAGCGTTTTTTAACAGATACCTTGATATTTACTATAATAATAGCATATTTTATACATAAAAAAAGTGAATTATTGGAAAATGTTTATCAGATAAAAAATTGATAAGAAAAAAGCCTCAAGGAATACTTGAGGCTTTATTGTAATAAAAAAGAGTCTCTTAGGCGCTGTAATGTAAACATCCTGCGTCTAAGAGACTCATAACTAAATTTTAGGGCCGAAGAACAAAACCCCGGTGGGACACTGTGTCCCGAAAGGAGTGGAGGTATTAGAAGTGTACTGGTACAAGACCATGCCTTCATGTTCTCCACGTACTTGCATCTTTCCGCCTACAAAAACAACTCTCGAAATAACCCGTCCGCAACCGCAGTTGTCGCCGTATGCGAAGGCAATATTGCCGTTTGAAACCGGAACAAGGTTTTCCACTTCTACCCAGTGCCAGTTTCCGGCATCATATACTTCGCCATAGAAATTCTGGGCGAGTATCTTGCTCACAATTTCTTGTTTCGCGATGATAGCATTACGCTTCTGCGCGTATTGGGAATTCATCGCGGCAAATTCATCGCGACTCAACCAAAATTGTACTCCCGATTCACAAGGAGTACCAGCAGTCTCCCCCTCAAATTCATAACTTACAAGCAGTTCCTCATCTTCCACTGCTTCTATGGTCAACACTCCTCCCATTTGTATTCCGCATTTGCTCGAGTCCTCAAGAGTAGTGACCCATTGCCAATCCGGAACTACCGCCTTGGCGCCAACTTCAATCGCATCAGAAATAGGCAGGACGGTCAAGAGTTGAAGATTTTTTTCCTGCAGGTAATCATACTCAAACTTCTGCTGTTCCTCCAGTTCATTGGAGTAGACTTCAGAAGAAGTCTGACTTTTTTGTGTGTTCTGTTGATCAACAAGCAGAACAACAACTACCAGAAATATTACCAACCATGTAGCAGCTTTCATTTTTTTCTCCTCCAAGGTTAACATTTTCCATGTAAATGTACTAAATAAGTATAGCATAATTAACAAAATTTGTCAAGGGGAG
>CAYGKC010000018.1:0-21994 GCA_964350585.1 uncultured Gammaproteobacteria bacterium | reverse complement strand
TATACCCCCAGGGGGTATATTATAGTATGTATAATTAAAAAAAAGATGACAGATAAAAATACAGTATTTCATGCTAATAGAATTTCGGGTCAGGTCAAAGGAATATCCAAAATGATAGTCGAAAAAAAAGATGCGCATTTGATAGTGGCTCAAATTATGGCTGCCAGAGCCAGTTTGGATAAGCTTGCTGTAAAAATAATCAAAGAAGAATCGTTAAAATGTCCTAAAGCGAGGATTGACAAGCTCGTTGACATCTTGTTTAGAATAAAATAATGTTTAAGTGTAATTGGCAATTAATAATTGTTATTTATTCTGTAAATACCAGTTATTAATAACTAATTTATACTTATGAAAGAAATTATTTTAACAGATTCAAATTTTGAGGAAGAGGCTTTGGTCGGAGATAAGCCTGTTTTGGTTGATTTTTTCGCAACATGGTGCGGTCCATGCAAAATGCAGGGCCCAATCATTGAAGAATTGGCCGGTGAGATTGGCGATAAGGCAAAAATAGCAAAAATGGATGTGGATGCAAATCCTCAGACAGCCCAGAAATTCGGCATTATGTCCATTCCTACGATAGTAATTTTTAAAAACGGTGAAGCCGCAAAAACCTTGGTTGGTTTGCAAACCAAGGATGCACTTATTCAGGAGATAAATAATTTAATCTAAGATCATGCCAAACGAACAAAGCTATGATTTAATAATCATCGGCGCAGGTCCAGCCGGATTGACGGCAGGTATTTATGGCGCTAGAAGACAGATGAAAACATTAATAATAGCCAAAAGCTTGGGTGGCCAGGCAGCTTTGGCCAGTGAAATTGAAAATTGGCCGGGCATTAAAATGATATCTGGTTTTGAATTAATGAATAACTTCAAGGAACAAACAGACAAGCTTGGCGTCGAATACAATTTTAATGAAGTGGTAAAAATTGAAAAAATAGAAAAAGGATTTTTGATAAAAACGAACAAAGAGGAATTGGAAACAAAAGCGGTTATATTAGCTTTCGGACTTACGCCTAGGGATTTAGAAGTTGAGGGTGAAGAAAAATTCAAGGGAAGGGGAGTATCATATTGCGCCATCTGCGACGGTCCTTTTTATAAACAAAAAACTGTTGCGGTTGTCGGTAGTGGAAATAGCGCGCTTGAAGCAGCCGAGTATTTGTCAAAGTTGGCTGAAAAAGTTTATTTGATAAATAACAACGATAAATTTTCTGTTGAACCCTATCTTATGGATGAAATAAATAAAATTTCCAATGTTGAAACATATTGCTATAGCCAAATTGTAGAAATAAAAGGGGATAACAAGGTTTCTGGGATCTCTTTAAAAGATACTCGTAACGGCGAAGACATTAAGGAATTGGCTCTTGATGGAGTTTTTGTGGAAATCGGTCATCAGGCAAAAACGGGGTGGCTCAAAGACACTTTAGATTTAAATGAAAAAGGAGAAATTATCATAAATTCACAAAATGAGTCTTCTATGCGCGGAATTTTTGCAGCGGGAGATTGTACTGATACGAGTTATAAGCAGATAATTATTGCCGCAGGCGAAGGCGCTAAAGCAGCTTTGCAGGCTTATAAATATGTTGTAACTCAGACAGGGGCAAATGTCATACCGGATTGGGGGAAGTGTAAAACTGTAAAAAAGGAAGAGGTAGAAAAAAAATTAAAGTAAAGTAATATACACCTCTTTATGAGGTGTATTAAAAATAAAAAACCCGCACATAACTCGATGTGCGGGGCAGATAATGTCTGTTGTTTTTCGTTAGTTTGTCCAGGTATTAATTATAAACTTTGAAATAATTATTGATCCGATAATCATGCCTGGAACTCCTATTAATTGTCCAATGATAATAACATTGAACGCTAATCCCGCAATAGAGATTAATGAAATTTTTACAAATTTTTTCATTCTTTAGATCCTTTTTGGTGGTGGCAGTTGTGTGTTAATGATCAGCAACTCACTTTCAATGCCTGAAATTGCTAGGTGAAAGAGAATTGGCAAATATATCGGTCAATTAATACTGTCAGTGGAAACGTTAGTAGCCAAAAATAATTATGAAGTACATGAAAGTCTATGGTGTTGGAACTGGCTATAACGCCGAACACAAAAAGCATCAATATAAATATTGGACTAATTATTGATGGCACTTCTAAGGGACGAAGTTCTAAATCGCATATTTTACAAAAGCGACTCGTGCATTCAGGATTAACTCGTAGCCAGGGCGTAAAATATGCAAAATGAAAGAACAGCCTTTTTTCTTTTGGATGGTAGAAAATGTGCACTAAGTGCAGATTAATCTTTCTCCAAAATATTATTGCACTAACAGCTAAAACCACCGATATCGTATGTTGTTCTGTTATGTAAAAGGCAATACTGAGCAGATACAGGCAATAACTTACTACCGATGAAGTTATTCGCGCGTAAATTGTTGACTTCGTTGTGTAGTTGTAGTCGAACATGCCATTATTCATTTTTCTCTCCAATTTTTGCGGGGTTTTGTTTTTTTAAGGTTCATTCAAGTATATTCATACTTGACATAATATAATAACATATATTATAATAATTGTAAATATGTTGTCGATATTCGACAAATTAGTAAAATAAAACAAAAATGTTAGATAAAATTTTTCAAGAGTTAGGAATTCCTGAAATTTCTCAAAAAATATTTAATGAATTGCTTAATCTCGGTCCAATGACGCCAAGGCAAATTGCCGAAAAATTAGATATTCCAAGGCCTTCCGCATATGATCATTTAAGAATTTTAAATTCAAAGGGGCTGATAAATGAAAAAATAATAGAAAATAAGAAGGTTTATTCTATTGATGATCTAAAAAATATTGAATGTTTGCTAGATCAGAAAATAGAATTGTTAGAAAATGAAAAAAATCAGTTTCAAAAAATTATTCCTGATCTTATTAAAAATATCAATTTTGTTGAGCCTCAAATTAAATTTTACTCCGGTCAAGCAGGAATAAAGCAAGTGGTAAATTTTATAATGCAGAATCGTAATTCAGAAACTCTTTTAATGTGGCCCATGGCTGAGATGATGAAAGTACTTGGCCCTCAATACTTAGAAGACATAAATATTAAAAGAATAAAAAGGAATATTTATATACGAGCGATTTGGCCAGAAGATAAATCATTGAATTTTAATGATTATCCATACCTAGGTTCAGCCAAGGAATTATTGCGAGAATTGCGAATTGCGCCAAAAGAAATGTCTTGGGATATGGGATATTGGCTTTATGACAATAAAGTTGCTTTTCTTTCTTCTCAAAAAGAAAGTTTCGGTTTTGTAGTAAATAGTAGAGATTTTGCTAATTTAATAAAAATTCAATTTGAACAAATTTGGAAAATTTCTAAACCTGTCAAATCAGAACCCCAGCACTATAATAATTTTTTGAAAAACTTGAAATGATTTTAAGGTTGTTTTAAAATTCATTCATGAAAATGAAATATCTTAACGGTTCGAAGGAAAAAGAAATTTTAGTCAAAGGCTATAAATTTATTGCAGGAATAGATGAAGCAGGAAGAGGTTCTTGGGCCGGTCCAGTAGTGGCGGCTGCAGTTATGTTTGATCCGGCTTTAAGATTAATTAAAGGCATAGATGACAGTAAAAAAATTCTTCCCCAAAAGAGGAAGATTTTTTTTGATTTGTTAACAAAAAATTTTGATTATGGTGTTGGAATTGTGGCAGAGGAAATAATTGATGAAATTAATATTGCTAATGCAGCAAAAAGGGCAATGGTTGAAGCGATACAAAATTTAAAGACATTTCCTGACTTCCTTCTAATTGACGCCTTTAAAATAGTTTATCCGTTGCCTCAGGAAAACATAATAAAAGGCGACCAAAAAGTATGGTGCATAGCCGCCGCTTCTATAATAGCAAAAGTATATCGTGATAATTTAATGGAAAATTTTGCTTTGCAGCATCCTAATTATGGATTTGAGAAGCATAAGGGATACGGTACGCCAGGACATCAAAGAGCTTTAAATAGATATGGCATTTGTAAATTGCATAGAAAAAGCTATCAACCGATTAAAAATATTCTAAAATAAAACCCCACTTTGACTAAAGCGGGGGATAATCTTATTTGCGACAGTAATCTTTTAGAGGAACGAGATACTGCCTGAATTTGTTTATCATAAACTTCAAATCCTCTGTGAAGATAAACGGCTCTTTTTCAAACAGAGTTTCCAGTTCCTCGATGTCGTAAGTTTGCACGCCTGTTGACTCGCCGTCTTTAAAGCGGATTGAGCCGTTGTAGAAACCGATATAAAATGAAACCATTAACGGTTGTTCTATAACTGATCCGTCGGCCAATTTCCTTTTGGAAATGATGTTATTCCAGTTTCCAATTTTTTGCATGATGCCGATGACCTTCAAATCTATCGAATCGCGAACTGCCTCAAAATCTTTCTTTGAAAGAACCATAATCGGTATTGCCAATTCTTCTTGGCACTCCATGATCGCCGCCATATCGTATGAAAATCCAGCTTGAACATGCCCCCCGATTGTTTTATCAAGCAGTCCGGGATTTTCGCTTTTATTGCGACTGCGTTTTTGAATGTAAATTCGACCATCGGAGGTCAGGAGTAAAAATCTAACAACCTTTACTTTCTTGGTTATTTTTCCTGTTTCCTTGTATTCCTTTTTAATCTGTTCGTAAAAAGCTTTCCTACTCATTGTTTGAAGGTACATTCCTGTCTTCTCATCAAAAACTTCCAGCATTTCTTCCATGGCTTGTCTCCATATTTGCAACAGAAAGCTTATATTACATTAAATAAATCTTACTGTCAATTCTTATCTTATATAACTTAAAGGATTAACCTTTGAGCCATTGATAATAACTTCAAAGTGCAAATGAGGACCGGTTGATCTTCCGGTTGATCCCTCAAGTCCGATTACTTCACCTTTTTCGACTCTTTGTCCCGCAACTACGTCAATTCTGCTCATATGACCATAAAGTGTTTGTTTACCACCGCCATGGTTAATGATTACATTATAGCCGTATCCCGTTTTAAGGTATTGCACTCTGGTTACAACACCACCATCCGCAGCTTTAAGGGCTGAACCTGAAGGACAGGCAATATCAATTCCAGTATGAAGCCAACCTCTGTAGTATTGACTGATTCTTTGGCAAGCGCTTGGCCAAAGCATTTTCCCGGTTGAGACGATATTTGAACTAGGTTTATAACTTTGAGTCGGCAAAGAAGCTACTGTTGCCCTAGGTTTAGCGGTATAAATAATCCTTCCTCCCGGTACCATTATTTTTTCACCGGCAATTAATCCTTTTTCTTCAATATTGTTAAAGGAGTTGATAATATCTACAGATCCTGCATACTTTGAAGCTATTTTAGTTAGGGTATCTCCTTTGGCTACAGTATGTAAAACTCCTGAAACCGGGGGAATAACTAATTTTTGATTCGGTTTAATGTATGATGTAGCAGCTAAATTATTTGCCCATAATATTGTATCGATAGAAATATTAAACTTTGAGGCAATTCTGCCAATTGAGTCGCCTTCAGCCACTATATATTCCCTGATTGATTTTGAGCCGATTTTTGCTTCTTCAGTATCAATTAAATCCGGCTTGGATATGGCCGAACCCTCAACATTCATCGCCAGACTAAAAATTTCTTTGTTAAATAATTCCTCATCTTCTCTTTGTGATTGCGTAAAGAGGTTTCTTCTTAAGACTGCGTTTTCTCCGAAATAGCTGTAAACTTTTGATTCATCAGCGGTTTTGTAATTATCTTCAAAGAGTTCAATGCTTTTAACTCCGATAATAGAGTAGATCAAGGCGTTTTGTCCGTAATCTTCTTTGTTGGACGCAGGACTTACGTTGCCTACAAGTACGCTGATTGTAATAACAAGCAAAATAAGATAAACGGTATATTTATTAGCAATTGAAAAAAGGATTTTATCGATTAAATTTTTGGTTTTTTTGGAAAGCTTATTTTTGGCAACAATATATTTTCCATAAATTGGAAGAAAAATTGTTTTAATAATTAGCCTAAAAATTGGATATAGAATTTTACCCAAAGCAATGGCAACTATATAAATGCCTTTGAAAAATATTTCCAGGGATCTCATTAAAAAAGCTAATAACGCTGTTATTAGTCTTTTTGTATTTTGATTCATAATATTTTCATTGTACTTGAAATTATATAATTTTTGGGCCTGTTGTGTCAACTTAATAACTATGCTCTTTGTGTATTCATTTTTAGAGAAATATGCTACATTAAATAAAAAATATCCTTATGAATGACCTTGAAAAAGCGATATTTTCTACTCTGGCGTATTTTGATATCCATAAATATCCTTTAACATCCTTTGAAATTTATAAATGGCTTTATAGCTCTGACAGGTCGAACATGATTTTTTCATTTTTTGATGTTTTAAAGGTGTTGGAGGAATCCTCGTGGCTAAAACTAAGAATTGAAAATAAAAACGGACTATATTTTTTGCGAGGAAGGGAAATTTGTCTCAGTAGCAGGCAGGAAAATTATAGGACATCAATATTTAAGTCTAAAATAGCGGTTAGGATGGCGAAAATTTTTAGTTTTGTTCCTTTTTGTGATTGTGTTTGTGCCTGTAATGATTTCGGCTTTAGTTCGCTGAATGTAGAAAGCGATATTGATATGTTAATTATTGCAAAAAAAGGTAGAGTGTATACTGTCAGATTGATTACGGTATTTATTACTTGGTTATTGCGTTTACGCCCGCAAAAAAGATGTAAGAAAGATAAAATTTGCCTGAGTTTTTATTTGGCTGGAAGCAAGCACGATTTAAGTAATTTAGAAATCGGCAAGGAAGACGTTTATTTGCATTTTTGGCTTGCGACTCTTTATCCATTCTTTGGCTTTAAAAAATGTTTGGAATTGATTGAAGAAAATAATAATATCATTAGTCGATTTGTTAATTTTTTTGCTACCAATCCTTGCGAAGGCAGAAAAGTAACTCGAAACTTTGCCTTTAGGGAAGGCTTGGAAAATTTACTAAGTGGAAAGCTGGGAAATTGTTTAGAAATTTTGTGCCAAAAAATCCAAAACAAAAAACTTGTGAAAAAATCAGTTAATAACACCGAAAAAGGAGTTGTTGTAAACGAAGAAATGATTAAGTTGCATATAAATGATAATAGAAAACATTATTTTTCAGAGTATAGTTGGCGTTTAAGTAAAAAATATGGAGAATCTTAAAAAAATATCGGGAATTTTTTTTGCAGCTTTTTTATTCTTTTTGCCCATATCGACAATTTTGATTATTGAAGAAAAATTCATTGGCAGTTTTAAATTTCAATATGGCAGTTTTGGTATTTATGGGGCTGAAATACTTTTATGGATAGCGTTAATGCTTTTTTTTATTGCCAACTTTAAATATATTGCCGATATTTTAAAGAAACCTAACTTAAATAAATCTCTAAAGCGGTTTTTTTTTATTTCTCTATTAGTATTGATTTTTATTTCCGGGGTAAGTATTTTTTGGTCGATTGATAAACGGATGGCTTTTTATGCTTTCTTTCGAATTTTGGAAGGTGGAGCAATATTTTCTTTTTTGTTATTAAATTATAGAAAGCGCTATTTGTGGATTCTTTTTTATTCGGGTTTGTTTCAAGCAATTTTTGTAATTGCGCAATTTTTTATGCAAATAAGTTATGCAAACAAGTATCTGGGCACTGTTGGTCATTTGCCATATGAAGCCGGAGCTTTGGTGTTGCATGGATCCGGTAGATGGTTAAGAGCTTATGGATTAGTAAATGATCCAAACTTGTTGGGAGGTTTTATGCTGTTTGCGATTATAATAAGCATCTATTTATATATTAAATCAAAAAATAAATTTGAAAGCACTTTATCTGTTTCAGGAACGGTGATTTTTGCAACTGCTTTATTTTTTTCATTTTCTCGCTCCGCTTTAATTGGATTAATAGTTGCTTTGACTTTTGTTTTTATCGGAATTTTTGTTAAAAATAAAACTGCTCTAAAAAAATTTTTGACGCCAGCCATTATCTCTTTGGTCGTCTTGGGAATTTTAACCACTATATATTTCCCTATTATTGCAGGGAGAATATTTGTTGATAATCGCCTTGAATCCCATTCCTTGAATGAGCGATATGTATTTAACAATCAAGCAATTTCTATAATAAAAAATAAATGGCTTTATGGAACTGGAATTGGCAACTATACCTTTAATCTTTTGGAGAGGGAACCAGATTTGAAGCCATGGCAATACCAGCCGACGCATAATATTTATTTACTGATATTTGCAGAATTGGGAATTATTGCTATTACGTCTTTTATCGTTTTATCTTTTTTTGCTATAAAAATAGGAATAAAAAATAAGAACTTTATATTTTTAGGCCTGTTTATCGGCTTTATGTTTATTGGTTTATGGGATCACTATTTTTGGACCACGTGGCAAGGAATTTCTATGTGGTGGATTAGTCTTGCGCTTTTATTAGCCATTGACATTTAGCTTAATTTATCGTAATTTTACTTTGTTCAGACGAATACTCAACTATAAGGAGAGGTTGCATCATGATTAAGAAATTTATGGAGAGAAACCGAGCACTTAAAATGAGCATGCGGCTGTTCAAAAAAGATCACTATTTGAGGAGGGGAAAGATTAGTCCTCACACGGCAGATCTTTTGTCATGTGCCTTGATAGCAACAGTAATTTTGCTTTTAGTCGTACTAATTGAAGTCGAATTACTTTCAATTATTATTGGCGTCAGATCACCGCTAACGCCGGTTGGTTTATTGGGTTGCATGGGGTTGTTGGTTGCCTTCATTCCCTTATTGCCCATGTTTGGAAGATCTTCAACTTTTGATGCTAATGTGCGATTTCTTTGCGAACTTCTAGACACCAATGTAATAGAATTGGCGCATATGTCGGAGCAAGATTTAAAAACATGCTGCGACCTGAGACTAAAGGCAATGGCGGGTGAGTTATGGGTTGTGGTAGTATGTTGTGAAAATCCTTGGGATGAGAAAATGCTCATGCTAAAGCATAAATTCGAATCATCATTCTATGACGTACGAATACTGGGCTTAATCAAAGGAGAACCACGATATCTGTATGATTTTGTTTTAAATGGGTATTAGTCTTTGTGGGACTGTGATGCGCACCTTAAAAACGGAGACTTTTATGTGTGATGATGTGCAACAAACAGGCCAAGAAAAGGCTGAAGAAGCGGCTGGAAGAATCCAATCATTTCATCCGTTAAGAAAAAATTTTCCTTTTCCTAAAACGTATTTTCGTATAGGAAATGCGCTTGAATATTTGGAATATTTTTTATGCACTTCTCTTTTGGTCTACGGGTTATTTTGGTTATTGGGAGAGGCAAGTAGAGATACTGTTTTTGAAATCGCAGGAGTACAGATATTAGTTCTGTTTCTTTCAAGGATTTTTCATAAAAGGTCAATCAAGGGATTGGCTCATAATCTGATTAAAGTAAAAGAATTTCTGGGTTTGGATTATGATGATTTTATCTATCTTGAAAGTGACGAACTAAAAGTCGTTTGCAAGAAAGAAATACGCAGGAGGTTAAACTATTTATGTACAGCACATTTATCAAACAGCAAAGCGAACATCAATAGAATCATCTATGATGCAAAGGAATTGGAAAGAAAGTGCAAATTCCTTATCAAGATAGGGGCTATTGATAAAGACGATGCTTGGGAATTTGTTCAGTAGTTTATGGGGCGCGATTAAGCTTATCGCGCTTTTTTTATTCCACTAAAAGAAAATTATTGCCTCTTGACAGGGTAGTTTTTTTATTCTAAAATACTGACAAAAGATATTAGCACTCTAATAATTGGAGTGCTAAAAGTAATTAATAACTTTTAAAAATTATGACAATTAAACCTATCGGCTATCGCATAGCTGTTAAGCCCGCTAAGGAGGAAGAAATCACAAAATCCGGAATTATTTTGCCTGATACCGCAAAAGAAAAAAAAGCGGAAGGATCTATAATCGCTTTGGGAACAGGTGAAAAGGTAAGTGGCCTTGGCTTGCAGATTGGACAAAAAGTTTTATTCGGCAAATACTCAGGGGATGACGTCGAAATTGACGGAGAAGAAGTGAAAATTCTAAGCTGTGACGATGTTTTGGCAGTTATAGAGTAATAATTATTTATTTTAGAAATTATTAATTAATAAAAATATGGCAAAACAAATATTATTTAATGAAGAGGCAAGGGCAAAAATGAAGGCCGGAGTGGATAAGCTTGCCAATGCTGTAAAAGTAACTTTGGGTCCAAAAGGCAGAAATGTTGTTTTGGATAAAGGTTACGGAGCTCCTCAAATAGTAAATGACGGAGTAACAATCGCGAAAGAAATTGAGTTGGAAGATAAATTTGAAAATCTTGGCGCCGAACTTATAAAAGAAGTAGCCTCAAAAACAAATGACGTTGCCGGTGACGGTACAACTACTGCAACAGTTTTGGCTCAAGCTATGGTTGCCGACGGTCTTCGCAATGTGGCTGCCGGAGCGAATCCTATAATTATTCAACATGGTATAAATAAAGGAGTAAAGGCGTTAGTTGAAGAATTAAAAAATATTTCAAAACTTATTTCAACCAAAGAAGAAAAACAACAAGTCGCTTCTATTTCAGCTAATGATGACTCAGTTGGAGAAATTATCGCTGAAGCTTTAGAAGAAGTTGGCAATGACGGAGTAATTACCGTAGAAGAAGGACAATCTTTCGGCATTGAAAAAGAGACAGTTAAAGGAATGCAGTTTGATAAAGGATATGTTTCTCCATACATGATCACAAACAGCGAAAGAATGGAAGCTGAATATAGTGATGTGCCTTTACTTATTACTGATAAGAAAATTTCTTCACTTCAGACAATTTTGCCTTTATTGGAAAAGTTAGCTCAAGGCGGAAGAAAAGATTTGGTTATTCTTGCCGATGACGTTGATGGAGAAGCTCTTGCAACTTTTGTTGTAAACAAGCTTAGGGGAACATTTAATGTTTTGGCAATTAAGGCTCCTGGTTTTGGCGACAGAAGAAAAGAAATGCTTCAAGATATTGCCATTGTAACAGGAGGTAAAGTAATTACTGAAGATGTCGGATTGAAATTGGAAAACGTTGAGGTAGGTGATTTGGGAATGGCCGGAAAAGTTATTGCCACAAAAGAAAATACCACAATAGTAGACGGAAAAGGAGAAAGAAATGAAATTGAAAAAAGAATTTCACAAATAAATAAAGAGTTGGAACTGTCAGATTCTGATTTTGATAAAGAAAAATTAAAGGAAAGATTGGCAAAATTAGCAGGCGGTGTAGCTGTTATAAAAGTAGGCGCTGCCACTGAAACTGAAATGAAAGAAAAGAAGTTAAGAATTGAAGATGCCTTGGCCGCAACAAAAGCTGCCATAGAAGAGGGTATCGTTGTCGGTGGAGGTGTTGCATTAATCAGGGCTTCAAAAGCTTTAAACGATGTTGAAGTAACAGGCGATGAAAAAGTTGGAATTGAAATTCTAAGAGTTGCCATAGAAGAGCCTTTAAAACAAATTGCTCAAAATGCTGGTTATAACGGAGCAGTCATTGTTGAAGAAGTTAAAAAATTGACCGGAAATGAAGGTTTTAATGCTCTTTCTGGAAAATATGAGGATTTAATCGCTAAAGGAGTTGTTGATCCTACCAAAGTTACCAGAAGCGCGCTTCAAAATGCCGCTTCCGCAGCAGGTATGATACTAACAACAGAATGTGTTGTAACTGATTTGCCTTCCAAAGATGAACCTGCTATGCCAGGCGGAGGAATGGGCGGATACGGCGGTGGAATGGGCGGTATGATGTAAGCAACTATAAAATAATTACAAAAAAAGAGACGGAATTTTCCGTCTCTTTTGTTTAGAAATTCTTAATCTTTAAATATTAATGTTTTTTAGCTATAATATAGTCATGGAAAATCAAATGCCAAAAAAATGGGAACCGATAGATTTTACAGTATATCTTAAATTTGCGATTCCTTGGGCAATATTATTCGCTATCATTGAAATTCTATTTAGAATATTTGCCAACTGGCTTGGTGAAGGTGTTTTGGTTGATTATAAGGAGCATATTGCTTGGGTAATTAGAATATTAGCCATAATATTTATTTCCTGGAAAAAAATTAAAGTATTAGGTTCAAACACAGTCATAGCTGCTATATCGGGATTGATATTCGGAACGGTTATCGGTTTTTTACCGTCGCTATATTTAATGTTTGAAGGGATAAAAGTCTGGAAATTTTTTAATATTTTTTCCAAAACAGTTTTTTTGGCAGTTATTTCGGCCGCAATTATGCTAATAGTTTCAGCGATTTATGATAAAAAAATAAATAAATAAAAAATATATGGCAAAAGAAAAAGTTTCGCTAGATGATAAAATATGGGCAGCAGCAGGATATTTGTGGATTTTGAGTTTAGTCGCATTGGCAGCAAGAAAAGAAAATAAATATATTAGATTTCATGCCAGCCAGGGGCTTATGTTGTTTGTCATTTCATTAATTGTCTTTGTTATCCCAATTTTATGGTTTATTAATATTATTATTGTCATTATTTCCATATTTGCCATTATTAAAGCTATTAGCGGTATTGAGTGGAAATTGCCGCTATTGGGAAATGCTCCGCAAACTTTTGCTGATTGGGTAATTAAGAAGATTAAATTATAAAATTTATTTTTAGGCAAACAGCTCTTTAAAGAGCTGTTTTTTTGTAGTATAATTGTTAGTAGTTATTAATAAAATATTTATGAAACATACTAAAATTGTTGCAACAATCGGACCGGCATCGGAGTCTAAACAGATGATGGAAAAAATGATAAAAGCTGGCATGAACGTGGCTAGATTGAATTTTTCTCATGGGAGTTATAAGCATCATCAGATGTTGATTAAAAATTTACGTTTTGTTTCAAAAAAATTAGGAACTAAAATAGCCATTATCCAAGATTTGCAGGGGCCCAGGATAAGAATAGGCGCTTTGCCTCAAGACGGAATAAAAATATCAGCATCGGATGAAATTGTTTTGGTTAACGAAAAAAACTATTCGGCAAAAAAGAAAAGTTCCACAATTGAAATTCCAATACAATATACTAAGCTGTATCGGGATTTAAAGGCTGGCAGTCAAATTCTCATTGATGATGCGACAATTGAACTTAAAGTGGTTAAAATAAAAGATAAGGCAATATTTTGCAAAGTAATTTGTCCGGGAATTATTAAATCGCACAAAGGAATGAATTTTCCCAATTCATTGATAAAATGCCCTCCCATAACCCAAAAAGATATGGAAGATGTGGATTTTGGAATTAAAAACAATGTTGATTTTATTGCGATGTCATTTGTAAAAACAGCAAAAGAGGTTAAAGACTTAAGGAAAAAAATATACTACCTTGAAAGAAAGTATAATCATCGGGAAGATTTGGGACTTGATGACAAATCTCACAATAGAATACATACCAGAATTATTTCAAAGATAGAAAGGAAAGAAGCCATAAAGAATTTTGACTCCATTCTTGAGGCTTCAGATGTAATTATGGTTGCACGAGGAGATCTTGGAATCGAGATTCCTTTTGAAACATTGCCTCTTATCCAAAAAAATATAATTGAAAAATGCCGGAAAGCGGGAAAGCCGGTTATTGTGGCAACTCAGTTTCTTGATTCGATGATTAGAAATCCCTTACCCACCAGAGCTGAAATCTCAGATGTGGCAAATGCAGTTTTAGACGGTACGGATGCCATTATGCTTTCGGGGGAAAGCGCAAGCGGAAAATATCCAATTAAATCAGTGCAGGTAATGGCTAAAATTGCCATGCAAATGGAAGATGAAGAAATTTTAGAAGCGGAAAATGAAGAGGAAAAATTCAAAAGCTCGAATTCCATAAATCAAGTCATTAGTTTTATTGCGCAAGATTTGGCCGAGGATGTAAATAAGGCTAAGTTGATTGTTTGCGCTACCGTATCGGGTTATACGGCCAAAAATATTTGCCGATTCAGGCCGGGAGTTCCGATAATTGCCCTGACTCCTTCTCAAAAAACCTTAAGCCAGCTTGCCTTAAGTTGGGGGGTGCGGACACATTATATGCCTTTTAAGCCATCCTTTAATGAAATACTTACAGCAATCAAAAAACTGCTTATAAAAAACAAGCTGGCGAAGAAAGGCAATACAATCGTTATTGTTGCCGGCTATCCATTCAGTTATAAAAATGAGTCAAATTTAATAAAATTAGAAGTTGTATAAATATATAAAATTAGATAAAATTCAATGCTTCAGACAGTCTGAAGCATTGAATTTTTTTCGCTGATTTTTTGACAAAATGTAAAATTATGCCTAAAATAAGGTATTGCCTTTCTCGCTGGGAAAAAGGCTAAAGGAGGTGTTTTTTGAAATACAGATCGCCACCAACCGCTCATTTTTTTGACAATTACTCAGTCTCAAATTGTTCAAAAAAAGGAGCCCCCAATACGAAAATGTGATTTGAGTTATGTTGACAGTAACGGTAATGAGTATTTTGAGACCATTATTGCAACATCGAAGAAAGAAATGCGCAACAAGATAAACGAACTGCAAAGTCGCGACTTATTTGTACGAAAAGAGAAACCGATTAAGTATCTCGGAACACGCTCTCGCAACTCGTCAAAGTCCCGCATTGCATTTCGCCCTCGTCCGGCATTTTCGATCTAAATCAAATCATTTAGGCCGCTCCGTTCACTTTTTGGAGCGGCTCTTTTATTTGCTAGTGGTTTGTTATATTATTAGTATAAAGTATGAATTTTTTACAAAAATATTCTCCCCAACCAATTATTTTCGAATCAGATTTTTTTGTCTTGCGTTTTTACGGTTTAATAATAGTTATTGCAATAATTTTATGTTTTATTCTTGCCTTGCATCTTGCCAAAAAAACAAAAATTAAAACAGATGATTTATTTGATTTGGTT
Organism: uncultured Gammaproteobacteria bacterium; assembly: GCA_964350585.1. GTDB lineage: Bacteria > Patescibacteriota > Patescibacteriia > 2-01-FULL-39-33 > 2-01-FULL-39-33 > JBAYJM01. Next base: position 7,071 of record CAYGKC010000018.1, on the reverse strand, counting down.
ATTTGGCTAATGGTTGGAGGAATAGTAGGAGCTCGTTTGTACGACGTTATATTTATCGAATGGGAATACTTTAGGAGCAACCTTTTGGCTATTTTTAAAATTTGGGAAGGAGGTTTGTCAATTCATGGCACAATAATCGGAGGAATAGTTTCGTTATTTATATGGTCTAAAATACATAGTAAAAATTTTTGGAAATTTGCCGCATTGATATTTACAGTTTTGCCCTTAGGCCAGGCAATAGGCAGGTGGGGCAACTATTTTAATCAAGAATTATTCGGTTATCCAACGAATTTGCCCTGGGGAATTTTTATAAGCCCTCAAAACAGGCCAATGCGATTTTTTTCTTCAGAGTATTTCCATCCGACATTTTTATATGAATCAATTCTTAACTTAATTTTATTTTTTGTCTTGTTTTTCACTTATAAAAAGGCGATCCAAAGCGAATTTACTTCGCAAAAAAATAACAATATAAAAAAGCGGATTACTCCGACTTTTATTATTCCTATATATTTACTTGGCTATTCAATCATCAGATTCACTATCGAATTTGTTAGAATTGATGAAACACCGACATACTTCGGCTTACGGCTCCCGCAAATTGCCAGTATTATTATTTTCCTTGGCACTGTTATTTATCTGCTTTTTCGCAAGCGCAATGCCTCTTCGTCTTAATCCTCTGATTTTTCTTAAGTAATCAAAAGAAGTTTGAAGCACTTTGACTGTACTTTTTCTTTTTGCATCTCTATACTCTACCCAGTTCACTGGAATTTCTTTTATTTTATATTCTAGGTTTTCGCATAAATATAAAATTTCAGTATCCCAAAAAAAACCGTTATCTTTTGTCAGAGGCAAAACTTTCTCAGCAATTTTTTTTGTAAATGCTTTGAATCCGCATTGGAAGTCGGAGATTTTTGATTTAAGAATTCTGTCAGCAAGGTAATTATAAATTTTTGATACCACCTCTCTCTTCAGTGAACGGCTTACTATGGAATTCTCAAGGAATCTTGATCCGATAACTAAATCCCAGCCATTATCTAAATAATTAATAATTTCATTTACTGCATCAAGCTTAACCGCTAAATCCGCATCCATAAACAAATATGCTTCTGCTTCGAATTGATTAACGGCGCTTCTAATGGCGAGTCCTCGTCCCTTTTGGGAAATATGCAGGTATTTAACTCTAACGTCTTGTTTCACTAATTCTTTTGCAATCAAAGAAGTATTATCCGTCGAGGCGTTATCTGCAACTACAATTTCCCAGTCGTTTACGTTTTTATCAAGAAAAGCTATGAGAAGTTTTACATTCTTTTGGAGCACAAGCTCTTCATTATAGGCCGGAATAATTACTAAAATCTTACTCATATTTTTCTTTTATTTTATAAATAAAAGTGTCATCGTCTTCATATACTTTCTCAAAAAAACTGCCAGCTTCTTTGAGGAATTTTTCATTGTACTTGAAGGCAATAATATACTGCGCATTAAACTTTTCGTTTATTACGGCAGAAGTGCTGCTGGTAATATTTCCTTTTACAATTTTATCGTATTCTTTCCAAAGGTTTTTGTCCAGTGAATAGGTAAAGGTAGGATCAAGGCCGGTTGCATAATAATTTTTATCGTTCCAGTAATAAAGGAAAGGAAACATATCCCAACGAAGATTTAATAAAGTCTCGTCGTCTTGCGAATTATTATAAAGATAAGTGGCAGAATTTTTCAGTTTGAAAAAAGGATATATCTGTGACTGGGCCCTTAAACCAAAACTTATTGAAATTATTGAAAGAGAAAAAGCAATTAAAGCAGTATATTTTAAGAACTTAAAAGATAAAAATTTTTTCATTTTGCCGATTATAATTTCCCAATCTGCTTTAATATTTTTAACTGAAAGCGCGTCATTTATGCCAATGCCTCCTGCTAGAATGGAAAAGGGAATAAAATATTCAATATGCCTTTTGGATCTCATAGTCATTATAAAGAAAAACAAAGATACAAATAAAAGAAATTTTGATTTCACGCTCATTTGTTTCCAGTAGCTTAGATGGAAAACTGCCGGAAGGATTAAAATGGCAAATGGCAGAAGGCAGGCAATGATAAATTCAGAAGGAGAAAAAGGATACCATTCCATGCCTAATCTGATGCTTTTATCATTGATCAGCCCTATTTGAATAATATGAACGAAATAGAAATATAAATTTTTCGGGAAGTAAGGATTGATGATCAGTCCAGCCACAAGACCCGAAAATATTACGGCAAGGAGCTTTAAATTTTCTTTGCTTAAGCAACTCTGAATAAATTTTTTTAAGTTCAATAGCCATTTATTTTGATGAGATATTGCGGAAGACGAATTTGCAATTACGTATAATGCCCCTAATAATAAAACCATAAACCAGGCACTGTAAGCCCAAACATAGATAAAGGAGGCAACAAACAAAAGCAGATGCTTTTTCTTAATAATGCAATAGACGCAAAAAAGAGATAATAATATTGAAAGTGGCTGAGCTTTAATCAGAATCATTCTAAAAATAAACGGTGCAGATAATAACATTGAAGTTGACAGTATAAGCGCATATTTAACTTTGAATTTTTTTAAAAATATAAAAACTCCAAGAAACACAAAGCAGTTTAGAATCAAATGTCCGATTTTTGATCCCCAAATCGCAGCGCTTGTTCCCGAATTGGCGAATTGAAGCAATTTTATAAAGGGAATTAAATAGGCGTGGTAAAGCAAATGGTGGTCAACAAAGTTGTTTTTTAAAATTGTGCTTTGCAAATATGGAAATTCCGTAATAATGCCTTTTTCAGCCATTGCTTCTGAAATTTTAATATGGTAAAAGGAGTCCGGATCAGAAAGATAGGGTGTAAAATGTAACAAAGAAAAAACGGCCAGGCAGATGAGCATGAGCAAGGCCGCTTGGCAATATGCATTTCTGATGATATTTTCCTGCCAGTATTTTAATCGCATTGATTATTTTGCTTGTCTGAGTTTTTCCTTAAAGAAATTTACCCAAGGAATAAGTGTGGGATCTTTATGGTTTATTTGTGATAAATAATAACTTAACCAACTGCCGAAACAAAGCGCTTCGACGCCTGAAGAAATTTTATCTTTGCCTGAAAATTTTTGCTTTAGGAATTTAATGCCCTTTTTTTCCAAGACTTTTTCAGTTACTGAAAAACGTTTTTTGATTTCTTTGGAATACAAATCGCTTTCTAAAAAAATTACTTTGATTTTTTTAATAATTTCTTTGGGAAGTTCCAAGCCTTCCATCAGATGATGATTAAGTTCCGGGATGGCATTAAAAAGACAGAGTGTTTTTGCGCTTTCGTTTATTTGGTTTGTCAGTATATGAGCATTAGGCAGTAAAAAATCTGCAGAAATTATCAAAGGCATAAAGCCCTTTAATTTTTGGGCAGAAATTTTTGTTTCATTATTGTTTGCACTTTTGTCTGACCATTTAACATTTAATTCTTCCAATTGATTGCATATAGAATTTATTTGGCTTGAAGAAAATTTAATAATTCTGCATTTGTTTAATGCGTTAAGCGAAGCGCCAAGTTGGCTACCAATGCCGTATCTTGGCTGTTGCGCCGGGTTGAGCTTTTCATCCATTTTTAAAACGGGAATTTTATTTTCTTTGGCAATTTCCGCAATTTTCCCACCGGTAGCAATGCAAATTATTTTCGCCTTTATTTTTAAGGCTTGTTTGAAGCAGTTTATCGGTTCTTCAGTATTACCGGAATAGCTTGAAATAATAACCAAAGTATCTTTATTCGCAAAAGCAGGCAAATCATAGTTGCGAACCAGAATAAACGGAAGCTTGATTTCTGCTGAAAATACCGCCCTGATCATTTCCGAAGCTAAATTCGATCCGCCCATTCCGCAAAAAATAATATTTTTTACTTTTGCGTATTGCGGGCTGATTTTAATCTTTGAAGAGTTTATCCAAGTCTGTTTTAATTGAGCCGGAAGCGCTGAAATGGATTGAATAACCAAGCTATTGCGATCTTCTAAAATATTTTTTTTGGCCATTATTTTGGATTAGCTTTATACTTAAATTTTACCAAATAATCAGGCAAAGAACAAAACTGCTTGAAAGTGGTTAATATTAATAGTAAAATTAAAAATTATAAACCAAAAATACTTTATGAAAAAAAGGCAAGTCGTTTTGATAATTTTAGACGGTTGGGGGCATAGTGAAGCAAAAGAATTCAACGCTATTTATGAAGCCAAAACTCCGAATTTTGAAAAATACTGGGACCAATACCCTCATTCTCTTCTTCATGCCAGCGGTGAAAGTGTCGGTTTGCCAAATGGCCAGATGGGAAACAGCGAAGTGGGACATATGACAATAGGAGCGGGCAGGCCCATTGATACTGATTTGATAAGAATTTCAAAAGTTGTTAAAGAAAATAAATTAGCTGAGGCGGAAGCGATTGCCAAGCTTTTTGAGCATGTCTTAAAATACGACTCGACTTTGCATGTGCAGGGATTAATCGGTCCAGGCGGAGTCCATAGCCATAGCGATCATCTTTACGGATTTTTAAAGGAAGCCAAGCTTGCCGGCATAGAAAAAATCGCTATTCATGCGTTTACGGATGGGCGGGATACGCCTCCTCAAAGCGCCTCAAAGTATCTTAAAGAGTTAGAAGAAGTGCTTGATGAGTTAGGAATGGGATTTATTGCAACAGCAACGGGAAGATTTTTTGCTATGGACAGGGATGGAAATTGGGAAAGGTTGGAAAAAGCGGAAAAAGCGATTTTCGAAGGCAAAGGCAAAGAAGTAAAAGATCAGAAACCATCAGAGATTCTAGAAAGATTGTATTTGGAAGGGAAAATGGATGAACATATCGAGCCAATTGTCTTTTTGGATCCAAACGGGAAGAGTTATAGCATTGAAAATAACGACGGCATTTTTTTCTTCAACTACAGGGCAGACAGAGCGAGAATGTTCAGTGAAAAAATTTTAGAAAAAGTTCAAGAAAAAAATCTGTTTTTTGTTTCCATGACGAATTATGACGATAAGTTCAAAGCATCGGTTGCTTTTCCTCCGGTCCAAATTGAAACGACATTGGCAAATGAAATTTCCAAGGCGGGTTTAAAACAAGTTCATATTGCCGAGACGGAAAAATTCGCCCATGCCACATATTTTTTAAATGGCGGACGGCAGGAGCCTCATGAAAATGAAGAAGATATATTGATTGAGAGTTCAAAGCATGTGCTTACGCACGATTTGGCTCCCAAAATGAAAGCCAAAGAAATAGCCGATACGGCAGTAGAAAAAATCAAAGAGGGTGCGGAATTTATTTTTATTAATTTTGCCAATGCAGATATGATCGGACACACTGCCAACAAGGAAGCGCTTTTGGAAACGCTTGAGGAAGTGGATTTTCAGCTTCAAAGAGTTGTCCAGTGCGCAGAAAATAACGGAGCAGTGGCGGTAATTACGGCTGATCATGGCAATGCTGAAATGTATTTTGATCAGATTGAAAATGTTAAGCATACTTCGCACACCACAAACAGAGTGCCATTTATTCTAACCGATAAAAATGTTATGCTTAAGGAAGAGGGCAATCTTTACGATATTGCTCCCACTGTTTTGGAATTGTTGGGCTTAGAAAGGCCGGCATTTATGACTGGTGAAAGCGTTATAATATAAAAAATTAAAATTAACTTAAATGGATTATAAAAAAATTTCAGCAGGCAAAAAACCGCCTTATCAAATTAATGTAATAATAGAAATTCCTCAGGGATCGGGAGTTAAGTATGAGTTGGATAAAAAATCAGGAGCTATGTTTGTTGACAGGTTTATTTATACTTCCAATATATATCCGTTTAATTACGGTTTTGTGCCCAAGACATTGGCAAAAGATAAAGACCCTCTTGATGTAATGGTTATTTCTTCATCCTGTGTGCAGTCAGGAACGGTTATCGAGGCAAAGCCGATAGGTCTTTTGGAAATGGAAGACGAGCAAGGCGAGGACACTAAAATTATTGCCGTTCCGCTTAACAGTATTGATCCTTTTTATGAAAAAGTTGAGGATATAAGCGATATAGACGAGCCGACACTTAAAAGGATAAAATTATTTTTTAGCAGGTATAAGGAATTAGACAAAGGAAGGTGGTCGAAAGTTCACGGATTTAAAGGACGTGATGAGGCGTATAAGGAAATTAAAAAAGCTTTAAGATAATTTCTTTTTTAAATAATTATTCAATTTTTTCAATGCTTCATACCTAGTGTGAAGCATTGATTTTTTTTGTCATTCCTGCGCTGCGTCCGCCTGTGGTGGATAGGCAGGAATAAATTTTAAGACTAATTCTAATTTTCACTGTCATTCCTCCTTTTACTGTCATTCCTGCGCAGGCAGGAATCTCATGTTATTAAAAGTATTAATTTCTTTGTCACTTTTTTTAGAAAAAAGTAACCAAAAAATTATTTTAAAATAAAGAACCGCTCCCCATATTGCTGGGAGCGGTTTAGCGCTGACGAAAGGTTAGTCGACCGACTTGAGATTGTTGGGATCTTCCTGGAAAATATATTCCCATTCACCGTCCATCGGGATAAATCCCTCTACCAGTTCATATATTCCTGACTTGGCATTGACGATGTTCCACGTTATGTCTTTATTGAAGATTACGTTCCAGGCTACTGTACAGTAGCCATCAGTGTTAACGGCCTTGAGGTCATAACATCCGGCACGAATACCTGTAAACGTCAGGTAATGTCCCGGATAAATATATCCGCTGAGCAGATCGGCTCCCCAGGAACTGGAACTGCAGGGACTGATGTAAATCTGCGACAGCGTCGTTGAGGAGTAATTCGACACCGTCAGTTTGTAGTAAGTGGACGACGGTGGCGGATCGGGTGTCAGTTCAGGCGGGCATCCCACCATAAACGTTGCCACTACGATCATTAAAACCAAGAACGATTTCTTCATGAAAGGATCCTCCCCTTCGTTTTTCAACCAGAATAGCCCGGTTGACTATAAATAATTTTAATAAATTAAGATAAATATGTCAATATCTCTTTGTCACTTTTTTTAGAAAAAAGTAACCAAAAAATCGCAGCTATTAAAAATCAA
>CAYGKC010000017.1:1863-24162 GCA_964350585.1 uncultured Gammaproteobacteria bacterium | reverse complement strand
TAGGGTGTCAAAGCCCTCGGGAGTTCGAATCTCCCACTCTCCGAAGCAAAAAAGTGTGAAAGTGAAGCAAGTAAATTAACGGTTTTGCTTCTCCAGATCCTTCTGCGGGCAGGAAGAAAGCCGAGGCGGTTGGTTTAATAAATGAATTCCTATTTATTTTTATTTTTTTATGTTATAATAGTTCTAATATAAAATAAGATAAAAATATGACTTGTTTCAATTGTAAGGTGCAAATTCCCGATACTTCAGTAATTTGCCCTAACTGCGGAGTTAACTTAACTTCTTCACCATCTATGCAAACACAGCAACCGCAACAGGTTTCAAATGATCAAATGCAACTTCAGGAGGCTACAGCAAGAACGCATCATGAAATTAAAAAAAGAAGATGGCAAAGATGGTTTTTTTATGTTGTTTTAATTGTTGTTTTTGGCGCGATGGTTGCATACATGGCAATGATTTACCAGGAAAATGCAAATTATATCGAATCAATTACTGCTACTGAAAACATATTGAGAGAAACTCAGGGCAACTTATCTTCCGCTACTCAAAATATTGCATCAAAGGATTCAGAAATATCGCAGTTACGCCAAGCGACGGTTGAAAATCAAAAAGCGCTTGATCTTAAGATGCAGGAATTAAAAACAGTAATGGATCAGCAATCGACATTGCTTAAAGATTTTGATCAGTATAAAAACCTGGGAACTACTGCTCTGACATTAACTAACACATTAACGAAAGTATCAACTAATATTTCAGCCGTTGATTTAGGAAAAATTCCTTTGGCGGATTATAACCTGGATAAAGGTGAAGATACTGATACTGATGGCTTATCTGATGAAGTCGAAGATGCTTTAGGCACGGATAAAACAAAGGCAGATACTGACGGTGATAAATTTAATGATAAGCAGGAAATACTTAGCGGATACGATCCTATAGTTATTGATAAAAAATTACCTCTTGATAATAAATTTGCCCAAGCAAATAAGGGCAAGGTATTTAAGGATGCAAAAGGTTATTTGTGGTATGTTTCTATGGATGCAAAAAAATACTTTTTAGGAAAAAATCTGGAAGCAACGCAATAATATTAGAACAACTAATTTTACAATGGACTGGAATTAACCAGTCCATTTTGCCTTTATGAATAGTTTTAAAAATAAGGTTATAAAAATAGTAAAAAATATTAAAATAGGTAAAGTTTTGACGTATAAAAAAGTCGCCTTAAAAGCTGGAAATGAAAAAGCGTATAGAGCCGTTGGCAATATTTTGAACAAAAATTATGATCCAAATGTGCCATGTCATAGAGTAATTCGTTCTGATGGTAAAATAGGCGGCTATAATAGGGGATCATCGGAAAAAATAAGGATTTTAAGGCAAGAAGGCGCCCTAAAATGATTATTGCCCTTTATGTTTTAAGGTGTTAAAATAATTTAAATTATAAATAATAAGTCAAATCCATGCAAGAAACTCTTAAAAATTTAGCCAAGGCCTTTGTTGGAGAATCCCAGGCCAGAAACCGTTATGCAATTTTTGGTAAAATTGCGCAGAAGGAAGGTTTTGAACAGATAGCAGCAATTTTTTTAGAAACTTCAGATCAAGAAAAAGAACATGCTAAAAAGTTATTTGATGCGTTGACTCGTCTAGCAAAGACATCAGGCGAAACAGTTTCTGAAATCAAAATTGAAACAAGCGTTTCGACTGATTTGGGTAATACTTTGGAAAATTTAAAAACAGCTGCAGCTGGTGAAAATCATGAACATCAGGTTATGTATCCGGAGTTTGTCAAAATTGCTGAAGAAGAAGGATTGATTGAAATTGCCAACAAAATGAAAGCCATTGCCAAGGCTGAAGCACATCACGAGGAGAGGTATCTTAAATTATTGAAAGAAGTAGAGGCAGGAACAGTTTTTAAAAAAGAACAGGAAGTTTCCTGGGTTTGTCGGGAATGCGGTTATGTTCATTTTGCGAAAGAAGCTCCGATAGTTTGCCCTTCGTGCGACCATGCGCAGGCTTTTTATCAAATAAAATGTGAAAACTACTAATATGGCTGAAGTTAGTCAAGTTTATAAATGTTCAAAGTGTGGCAATGTTATTGAAGTTGTTCATGGTGGCGTAGGACAGTTGGTTTGTTGCGGAGTGCCAATGGAATTACTATTGGAAAATACCAGTGATGCGGTTGTGGAAAAACATATTCCCATAGTTGAAAAGAATGGGAATTTGTTAAAAGTAACAGTTGGATCTGTTGCACATCCTATGGAAGAAAATCATTATATAGAGTGGATTGAGGTAATATCTGAGGGTAAAATTTTCAAAAAATTTTTAAAGCCGGGAATTTTGCCTCAAGTGGAGTATGTGATTGAGGGAGAAATTTCTGTAAGGGCATATTGCAATTTGCACGGTTTATGGAAGGCATAAAAAAACCACCCATAGGGTGGATTAGAAGTTTACAGGCAGTTTAATAATCCCGTTTTCAGAAATTTCTATAAACGAACCATCGCAAAAGTAACCAGAATAATGATGAGCAAGGTGGCAAGGCGGTCGTAAGGCATTTATTTCATCGAGAATCGGAATTTCTTCTCTCTTAGCCTTTTTTATGGCATCATCCAAAGTAGTGGCGATAATCGCTATTTTTGATCCGTGCTGCATCATACCCGCGTTGTATCTGTTGAAAACAAAGAACTTGTTATCCATAATCTTTTCCTCCTTCAGATACTTTAGAAAATTTCTATAAAAATGTAAAGGATATGAACCGTGAAGTTGAAGAAGTAAAATCCAAAATAGACATTATTGACGTTGTCAGTGAATATGTCAAATTAACTCCTGCAGGGGCAAATCATAAGGGCAACTGTCCCTTTCATAATGAGAAAACCCCATCCTTTATGGTCAATAAGGATAAGCAAATATGGAGATGTTTTGGCTGTGGTGAGGGCGGAGATGCCTTAAGTTTTTTGATGAAAGCGGAAGGAATCGGATTTGTGGAAGCACTCAAAATAATGGCAGAAAGAGCCGGGGTACAATTGAAAAATTTTCAATTCAGTCAAGAGAAAAATTCAAAGTCCGAAAGGTTGCATAAGCTTTTAGACTTGTGTTCAAAATATTTTAATAAAATTCTACTAGAGTCCGGTAAGGCAAAAATTGCCATAGACTATTTGCAGAATAGAAAAATAAGCTCAGAATCAATTGAGAATTTTAAAATAGGCTATTCAATCGACGAGTGGGATAATCTAATTTTATTTTTAAAAAAAAGAAAGTTTACAGATAAAGAAATATTCTTGGCTGGCCTTAGTATTCAAAGAAAAAATGGAGGATTTTATGACAGGTTTAGGGGCAGAATTATGTTTCCCATCTCAGATGTCCATGGTCGGGTCGTGGGGTTTGGCGCAAGGACACTTAACGCTGATGATCAAGCGAAGTATATAAACAGCCCTCAAGGCGAAGTTTACAATAAAAGCGCAGTGCTTTACGGTTTGAATGTGGCGAAAAATTATATTAAAAAAGAAAACTCTTGCATTATGGTTGAAGGCTATATGGATGTTATTCCTTCACATCAAATGGGAATTAAAAATGTTGTCTCAATTTCAGGTACGGCTTTAACTCAAGAGCAGATAACGCTTGTAAAAAGATTTACGCATAATATTTCCTTAGCTCTTGATAAGGATTTGGCCGGACAAAATGCCGCTGAACGAAGCGCGGATCTTGCGCTGCAAAATGGAATGAACGTTTATGTTATTCAAATTCCTGAAGGTAAAGATCCTGGAGAAAGCGCGACCAATAATCCCGAAGCATGGAGGCAAGCCGTAAAAAAGGCAATTCCTGCCATGGATTATTTTTTGGAAAGAATATGCTTGGAGAGAGATTTATCAAAAACAGAAAATAAAAAAATCATTGCAGAATATTTTTTAGAAAAAATAGCAAATTTACCAAGTAAGATTGATCAAGAATTTTGGATAAAAAAATTAGCAGATAAAATTGGAACTTCAGTTGCCATACTATGGGAAATGCTTCCTGGGAAAAAATCAACTATTGTTAATAAAGATGAAGTTAATAGTAAACTAATAATTAAGGAAAATAATAAAAACTATAATTTATTATTAAGGATGTTATCAATTATTTATCAGTCTCCGAAATTAGCTAAAAATGCTTTTGAAGATTTGCCGGCAGAGATATTTGAAGGTAAGACTGAAAGACTTTACAAAAAATTAGTTATGTATTATACTAAAAATATAACAAAGTTTAACGGCGTAAGTGAAAATAGCGCCGAAATTGACTTATTTGACTCTTTTAAAAGGTATATTTCTGAAAATGGACACGATTCGGAATTGGAAAGTTTTTGTGAAGAGTCATTTTTAATGTCTCAAAATAAGGATGAAAATGTAACTGAAAAAGATCTTCAAGAAGAATTTGCAGGACTAATTAAGATTTTAAAAGCGGATTATATAAATTTCCAAATAAATGCGTTAAAAACGCAGTTGGAAAAGGCGGAGAACAAATCCGACCGCCAGCAAATAGAGGAAATCTATTCCAAAATAAACCAACTCATTAAGCGCAAAGCGCTTCTAGAATAGGGCTTTTCATAAGCTCCACTTTTAATTTAAATGGTTAAAAAGAAGAAAACTACATCTCAAAAAGGTAAAAAACCTAAATTTTCCGCTTGCAAAAAAAAGTCCGGCATTGTTAAAAAGAAAGCAATAGTAAAGAAAAAGATGATTACTAAAGTAAAGAAAAAAAAGAAATCAGAAGTCAAAGTGCCTAAAGGACCTAAAAAAGATTATAAGGTAGATGAAGAAGCTGTTCAAGCCCTTCTTAAAAAGGGTAGGATGCGCGGTTTTGTTATTGAGCAAGAAGTTCTTATGGTTTTTTCTGAGTTAGAAGAATATGTTTTGAGGTTTGAAGAATTCTTGGAGGAAATGGATAATTCAAATATTGTTTTGCAGGAGCAAAGAAGTTATTTTTCAAAACCTGAAGAGGTTGTAGAAACTACCAAAAAAACTTCAAAGAAAAAACCAGTTCTCAATGTTGATTTGGCGGATATTTCAGCAGATTCAATACAAATGTACTTGCGAGAAATCGGTAAAGTGCCTTTGCTTACGACAGAAGAAGAAATTTCATTAGCTAAAAGAATTGAAAGAGGGGACATAGAAGCAAGGCAAAGATTGATTAAATCTAATTTAAGATTAGTTGTTTCTATTGCCAAAAAGTTTACTGGCAAAAATATGTCGCTGCTTGATTTAATTCAAGAAGGAAATATTGGTTTATTCAGAGCGGCGGATAAATTTGATTATCATAAAGGTTATAAATTTTCAACATATGCCACATGGTGGATAAGGCAGGCGATTACAAGATCGTTGGCAGATCAATCAAGAACAATTCGCATCCCTGTGCATATGGTAGAGAATATAAATAAATTTCAGCAAATAGAAAGAAGATTGGTGCAGGATTTGGGACGTGAACCTATGCCAGAAGAAATTGCTGCTGAAATGGGAGAGGATCTTGAAAAAGTTAACCATATTATTAAGATTTCTCAAGAAACAATTTCTTTGGGTACTCCGGTAGGCGATGACAGCGAAGATAGTATTCTGGAAGACTTCATTGAAGATCAAAAAACTATTACACCAGACAGGGTTGCTGCCCTGCAAATTCTTCGTGATTATGTTTCGCAAATAATATCAGAGCTTACACCAAGAGAACAGAAAGTCTTGGAAATGAGGTTTGGGCTTAAAGATGGCGTAGCTCATACATTAGAAGAAGTCGGTCAAGAATTTGACGTTACTCGTGAACGTATTAGGCAGATTGAAGCCAAGGCGCTTGAAAAGATTGAAAAGATTAAAGGAGTAGAAAAATTGCGAGATTTTTAATTGATCTCTTTGACAAGTAATAGAAATTTTGTTATTATGTTTCTGTGCTTTTAAGGCATGTTTTTTAAATAAAAATATTCAGCGATAGCTCAATGGTAGAGCAACCGGCTGTTAACCGGTAGGTTACTGGTTCGAATCCAGTTCGCTGAGCCAAAAATTTTAAGTAAAAATGTTCGCCACCCCCCCCCACGGGTGGTATTTTGTTTTTGGTTGGTTAGATAAAAAAATTTTCAAATAAAAATCATGTATCACTATAATGAATCGTTAATTAGTTAATTTTTTGTTATAATTAAATAATTATTAACTTTGATAAAAAAGTCTATGTCAAAAAATAAAAGTAAGAAGAGATTAATTAGGTGCATGTTTCTAATCGCAGTTGTAATTGTAGTGGTTATTGGAATTTTAGTATTTAGACAAATAAAAATCTCAAAAACTGAGGCCGAATATAAAAGTTTTTTAAATGTTTACGAAAGTCAAGTCGTACCACTTGAAAAAGAGGCTATCCAGGCTGATTTTGATGCTTATATTTCCGGTCGTGAAGAGGATTATGAAAAAACAGCCGACCTTTTTATTCAACTTAATAATATTTATCTTGACAAAATCTCTTTTGAAAAGATAAAAGATTTTAAGGACTCCAGATACCTAAAAGATCCCATACTCAAGCGCCAGTTAGATTTGCAATACATGCAATTTATGACCAGCTTGTCAGACAAGAAAAAAATCGATGAAATTACAAAATTGCAAATTAGAGCTGAAGAGAAGTTTAATACATATCGGGTTGTTTACAGAGGAAAGAAAATTAGTGACAATGAAGTTGAGAATATTTTAAAAACTTCCAAAAATTCAGCGCAGCTTAAAGCGGTTTGGGAACAGAGTAAAAATATAGGTAGCTTGCTTAGTGGGGATGTTTTGAAAATGGTGAAACTCCGTAATGAATATGCTAAAGATTTGGGATTTGAGAATTATCAGCAAATGGCCCTGATTAGAGACGGGCATGATCCTGTCGAAATAAAGAAAATTTTTGATGATCTTGACTTGGCCACCAAAGATATTTATAGCGAAGCCAAAAATAAAATTGATTCTGCGTTAGCTAAACAATACGGAATTAATGTTTCTGAACTCCGTCCTTGGCATTATCAAAATAGGTTTTTTCAGACAGTACCTGGAATTTTTAATGTTAATCTTGATAGTCTATATCAAAATATAGATGTTGTGGATCTTAATAAGCAGTATTATGAAAAAATCGGACTTCCCATAGATGAGCTTGTTGAAAAAAGTGATTTATATGCAAAGCCAGGCAAATATCAACATGCGGTTGCCTTTAGTATTGATCGCGAACAGGACATCCGAGTGATTTCCAATGTTGAGAATAATGCTTATTGGGCCGGTACCTTGCTTCATGAGTTCGGGCATGCCCTATATTTTCAAAAGATTGATCCGCAATTGCCATGGGAATTGCGAATTCCCGCTCATACATTTACCACAGAAGCCGTCGCCCTGTTTTTTCAAAGTATGCAATATTCGCCACAGTGGATGCGAGAAGATTTGAAAATGAGTAATGAAGATATAGAAGCAATAAGTTCCGATGCTCTCGAATTTAATCGCTTGGATAGCTTGATTTTTAGTCGTTGGACTCAGGTAATGTACCGCTTTGAAAAATCTATGTATGAAAATCCAGATCAAGACCTTAATAAGCTCTGGTGGGATTTAGTAGAAAAATATCAATTAGTTAAAAAACCCGAAGGAAGAAATGCTCCGGATTGGGCTACAAAAATCCATATCGTTCAGACTCCTATTTATTACCATAACTATATGCTCGGCCATCTTTATGCGGAGCAACTTCGCCACTATATTAATACTAACTTAGTTAAAACGGATGAGAAATATCCAACATATTCTGGAAATAAGACGGTTGGTGAATTTTTGACAAAAAAAGTTTTTGCTCCCGGAGCTCGCTATGGTTGGGCCGAGCTGATTAGGAGATCAACTGGTGAAGATCTTAACCCTAGTTATTTTGCACAATCGATAAAGGGTGATTAGGTTTATGTGTTGTATGATGTCAGAGACGAGTGTGAAAAACCGTCTCTGGCACTTTTTTTTAATTAAGGTATTGGCTAGTGGCGTTTTGTGTTTTGCTATAAACTTATCTTTTTTTAGTCAAATTTTTATAATCTCAATTGCTATTAATCTTTTAAAAATATGTTATACTTATAATAAAAATATATATGGAACAACCAATAGAACCAAAAAAACTTTATAGATCTGTAGACGATCGAATAGTTGCAGGAGTGTGCGGAGGACTGGGTAAATATTTTGACATTGATCCTGTAATTTTTCGCATTCTTTTTGTTTTACTTGCCTTGCTTCATGGTGCTGGGATAATTATTTATATAATAATGATAATTGTGATCCGCAGAGAAGATGATCCCAGAACTATAGATAGTGATACCGTCAAGGAGGGGATTGAAGAACTTGGAAGAGAGGCGAAAAAGTTTGTAAGTAATACCCGTAACAAGTCATGGTTTAGTCAAAGAAGAAATATTATAGGTTTAATAATTATTTTAATCGGCTTTATTGCTTTGGCAAACAATTATTTTCCTATGGCATGGCTTGATTTTAGGATGATTATTATTGCAGGTATAATATTGTTAGGTTTATATATAATTTTTAAAAAATAATATTTTAAAAATGGAAAAAGGAAATAATGATTTAGAGCAGGAGGATCAGGACAAAAAATCAGAATCTGAAAATGTTCCACCAGTCTCCAAATTTGAGGAAACAAGCAGTGATCAAACAGTAAAAGAAATACATCATCATCATTACAAAGAAAAAAAGAAGGGATTTAACTTTGGGCGTTTTTTATTTGGTATTCTTATTATAATTGTGGGTTTGGGATTTTTGGCTAGTACAATGGGTTGGACGAACTGGGGAATTTTCGACTTTACGAGACTTTGGCCGGTAATCGTGGTAATAGTGGGTATCTCCATTTTGTCTTTTAGGGGGTGGTTGGGAACCTTAATCGGAATAATTGTTACCATTATAGTTATTGCAGTCACTTTTGTTTTAGTTTTTGGATCGGTCGGCTTATCTTTTCCGGGAACAGGGCAAGTTATTGAACAAGACAGGACAGTGGCAAATTTTAATAAAGTTGAGCTTAATGGTATCGGGAATTTAATTGTTACTCAGGGTGAAACTGAGTCTTTAAAGATAAGCGCGGAGGACAACATTATTTCCCAAATTAAAACTGAAGTTGTAGGAGATGTTTTAAAGATTAGCTATGAAAGTAATTGGGCTTGGTTTTCATTGAGACCCAGCAAAAATATTAATTTTTATGTAACAGCAAAGGATATTAATGGCATCAATATTTCCGGAGCAGGAGAAATTAAAAGCGACTATATAAATACGCAAGATTTAAGGATAGATATAAGAGGAGCTGGCAAAGCTGACTTGGTTGTAAGTACCACAAAAACTGTTATAAATATTTCAGGTGCCGGACAAGCTGTTGTCTCTGGAAATTCTCAAGTTCTTGAAGGAAAAATAAGCGGTGCGGGCAAGATAGATGCTTCTAATTTGATTGTAAGTTCTGCTGATATTGAGACTAGTGGTGCCGGACAAGCTACTGTTAATGCTACGGATAATTTGAAAGTTAGAATAAGCGGTGCGGGCAAGATTTGGTATGTTGGTGATCCTAACATTGATGAAGTAATTTCAGGTGTAGGAAGTATTGAAAAACTAAGGTAAGTAAATTTTTTAAATAAATAAGCCACCCATACGGGTGGTTTTTTATTATAGTGATTTTGTTACGTAAAATGCTAAGAAACAAAAAAAATGGCAAGGCTATCTTTTTTTACGAACTATTGAAGCAAAATAAAAACAGACCTAAACGGACTGTTTTAATAAATATTAAATTAAACTTTTATATACTTATTTTGTCACTTCTACGGCACTTGCGCGATGGAAGAGTGAAGCTGATAAGACAAATAAAATAATGAAGAATGCATTTATTCCTATTACTTGTATTACTCCAGAAGTAATCTCTGGCCTCCAAATAATTATTGCAATTAAAGGAACCAAACCTTGAGCAATCGCCATTGCAAGCATTGTCCATACCATTGCGCGTGGTTTTAAGCGGGCAATGAAGGCACCGACAAGTCCAACGGCAATCACTCCGAAATACATTAAGTTGGCAGGGTTATTTTCATTTCCAATGATTCCAACGGCAAGATTTACCCAGATAAGCATAAGTCCTGCAATAACTCCAGAACAGACGGCAGCTCTGTAAGCTCTACTTCCTCCCTTTCTCACTGCCAGCTCATATAAAAAAGCAGTTCCAAAGAGAAGTACACCGGCAATAATAAAGTCGCTTGCGGTCCATGGCCATTGCCATATCCATGGCACTAACAATATGGCAATTATTAAAATCAAAACTGTTATAATTCTCTTATTTTTTTTCATGATATGTACCTATAATAATAATTAAAAAGATTTTAGTTCTCCTCTTCCTTACAAAAATTTTTTCTATATTAATATTATCAAGGTCTTTGACAAAAATAAAGGGCATAGAATTATTTTTGCTTGTTTAATTTTTGATTTAGCTTATTTAATTGTTTATTAATATATTTTAGATAGCATTTTTAAATTATTGAGCCGTTGATATTAAGTTAAATTTATGAAAATGCCTATCTTTAAAATTAGTATTTTAATGATTCTTTTGGTGCTGGGTATTTATATATTTACCAATATTAATGTAAGCCAAAGTAAAGATTCTCAAAATAGGTGCAAAAAAGAAAATATGCCTTATCTTAACCCGAATTTATCAATTTTTGAAAGAGTTGATGATTTAATGAGTAGAATGAATGATCAAGAAAAAATAGGCCAAATGATATTAGTTGAAAAAAATAGCGTTAATTCTATTAATGATATTACAAACTATAATCTTGGAGCACTATTAAGTGGAGGAGGAGGAGGGACAAAGGGAAATACCCCGATTGAATGGTTTGAGATGATTAACAAATTTCAAAACGCTTCCGAAAAAACTTGTTTGGGCATTCCTTTATTGTATGGCATCGATGCTGTGCATGGGTTGGGAAATGTTTTCGGAGCAACAATTTTTCCGCATTCTATCGGTTTAGGAGCAACAAGAGATCCGGATCTGGTAAATAGAATCGCAAAAGCAACTGCTGAAGAAATGAATGCCGTTGGTATTTATTGGAACTTTTTTCCGAATTTGGATGTAGCAAAGGATATTCGCTGGGGAAAAACTTATGAAACATTCGGTTCTGATACTAAAAACGTAGCTCAACTGGGATTGTCATACTTAAAAGGAACTCAAGACTCCGTTTCAAATTATTACAAAGTTTTAGCCACACCCAAGCATTTTATTGGTGGAGGAGTGATGGAATTTGGTACTTCCAGAAATAAAGATTTTAAAATGGAAGAAGGAAATATTACTTTAGATGAAGAAAGTTTAAGGAAAGATCATTTGATTGCTTTTGAAGAAGCGATTAAAGGAGGAGCACAATCGATTATGGTAAGTACGGCTAGTTGGAATGGTAAATTAAATTCTTCAAATTATTATCTTTTAACGGAGTTATTAAAAAATGAATTAGGATTTTCCGGTTTTTTGGTTTCTGACTGGTATGCAGTTTATCAAATTGCTCCGACTAAGTATGAATCTTTAGTTGCTGGAATTAATGCAGGAATTGATATGGTTATGACTCCATATCAATACAAAGATTTTATTTCCAATATGCAAGTTGCTATAGCAAAGGGTGATATAAGCAGAGAAAGGTTAGACGACGCAGTGAGAAGAATTTTGACAGTTAAATTTAAAGCCGGATTATTTGATCGTCCAAAGCCGAACATTGAAAATTTACAGGTAATAGGAAATAGTAAGCATCGAGAATTGGCTAGGGAGGCAGTACGTAAATCAATAGTACTGCTAAAAAATAAAGATTCTGCATTGCCATTATCGTCTAAATTAAAAAAGATTATAGTCGCTGGATCATCGGCAGATAATTTAGGACGACAGGCTGGAGGCTGGACTACAAACTGGCAGGGTACGGATGACAATTATGGTATTTTGGGAACAACAATTTTAGAGGCAATTAGAAAAACAGTTCCAAAAGACACTTTAGTTCTGTATGACAAATTTGGAAATTTTTCTTCGGATGATCTTGGTACTGCCGATGCTGGAATTGTTGTTGTCGGAGAAAAACCTTATGCAGAGGGTTGGGGAGACAATGCCAATCCAACTTTGAGTCCTGAAGACTTATTGGCAATAGAAAAAACTAGAGTAAAATGTAAAAAATTAATCGTTGTGATAATTTCTGGCAGACCACTAAATATCTCTTCTTACGCGAGTGATTGGGACAGTATAGTTGCTGCATGGTTGCCAGGAAGCGAGGGTGAGGGAGTTACTGACTTACTATTTGGCCAATACCCCTTTACCGGAATTTTGCCAGTAGAATGGGATTTATAAAGTATAGTAGTTATCTCTTGACAAATTATTAGAATATGTTATTATATACTGTTTAGTATCAAACACAAAGGGAGAAAAAAATGCGAAAGACAAAGGCTAAAAAGAATGCATTAACCGAAACCGATTTTGACGAGATTTTGGCCGACGTATTCATTTTTGGGATAGAATACGTTTTGGCAAGATACTAATCCAGTTCCCAGTATTTATTTTGTTTTATGGCCGCAATCCGCTGCGGCTTTTTTTATTAAAAAATTTATTAAATTAAATAAAAATAGGTTTTAAAAAAAAATCTGTATGTGGTATAATTAAAAAAATAATAAAAAATAAATTTTATGAATGAACCAAAAAAAGGAGAAGATGGAGTGCAAATTGAAAAAAATGCTTCTCTCTCTCCTGAGCAAGAAAGAATTTTGGGCCAAGTAAAAGAGCTTTTAATAGGCTTAACTAATTGGACAAGGATGTTAGACTTATTTAAAGAATTTAATCCCTCAGAAGATCAAAAATCCTTGTTAAAGGATTTAGTGATTAACTATATTGAAGTTAATTTTAAAAAGGGTACTTTTAAAAATTTAAAAGGAATCGAAACAGTTTTGGATTATTTAGAAATTTCTAATTTAGAATTTAATCCAAAATTAATCGCTGATATTCTTAAATTATATGATAAATACCCACTTCCTTTTTTACTGAGCATGTCACCATCCCTTTATGAAGGAAAGTTAATTAATGGAACACCTTATGATGAAGTAGAGTATGTTAAGGAGTTACTAAAAAAACAAGGTGCTGTATCTGAAGAATTAACCGATGATTATATAAAAAATTTATGGAATGTTAGAGAAATATTAGTTAAAATGCACTCCAAAACTGCTGGAAAAAGGGAAAATCAGCCTAAGCCAAAGATGTTAGATTTTATCCAGTATTTGACTGACTAGTATAATTGTTGTATTTTTGGGTATAAAAGTGTCTAATTTTTAATTTTCTGTTATTTATGAGTAAAAGATAGACATAAATACTATCATGTGCTATGGTAAGAGTGTGTTAATCACAAAAAGTCGAAAATTCAGGAACAAATTTAAAAAGAACATCTATTATGCAAGGAACAATTAAAACCCTTATTTCGGAAAAAGGTTTTGGATTTATTTCTCGTGAAGGCGAAGAAAAAGATCTATTTTTCCATTCTAAGGAATTGGTTGACGTTTCATTCGATGATCTCAAAGTTGGCGATACAGTCACTTTTGAAGTTATTGAAACAGAAAAAGGTCTAGCCGCAACAAAAGTATCTCGCGTTTAATCGCTTGAAATAAAAAAAGCTCAATCTGTTTTTATGGTTTGGGCTTTTTTTATTGCTAAAAATCTAAATTTAAAAAAATATTTTTTCATATTTGACTTACTGTTATCAAGATATTAATATGCTTTAACATATGATGAAAATAACAGTTATAATACTATTTTTTATTTGTTTAGTTTTAGTTGCATTTGGGTATAATAAAAATTTTACCCAAATAGTTATAGCTGATATTAAAGTAGATGAAGAAGAAGTTATGGAAGTTGATAAAAATAGCTATGCTGATACAGAAGTTGAAGATGTTGAGATTGTTGGTATGGTAGAGGCATCTGAGTTAAAAAATAGTACTTCTACTCTTGATAAGGTCACAGATTCGCCTCAAAAAACTATACCGACTAAGGCTTCTAATACTTCAGCTACTGTAAAAGCTCCAGTCGAAAAGAAAAAAATTATAAATATAGTTGATTGTGACATTGGCAATTTTTCTGATCAATTTTTATGCTTAATAAATGGATACAGAAATTCTCTGGGCAAAAATTCTTTAATATATAATTTGGAGATTACTAAAGCAGCCTTGGCGCATTCTGCTTGGATGAATGAAACCGGCAATTTCAGTCATGTTGGTAAAGAAGGTTCAGCTTTTTACGAAAGGTGCGAAGATGTTGGAGCTAAATGTGATGGTGAGAATATAGCTTATGGATTTACTTCTGCTCAAATGCTTTTTGAGATGTGGAAAAACAGTCCAGGGCATAATGCCATCATGTTGGGTGAGCATAGTTTAATAGGACTTGGTATTGTGGGTAAATATGCCACAGCAAATTTTAAATAATTAAACGATTGAATGCATCTCAGGATATTGCAGTCTCTAAATTGCTTTTTCCATTTCAGGATAGTAGCTGGTTCCGCTGCTTTGCTGTTTTGGAGAAAAGAAGCAATAATTCCTTCTAAGGGTTTTGAGCGAATTTTTCAATCACATCCGGCACTTAGCTCGCTTATTTTGAAGAAAAAAGGTTTATGAAGTCTATTGACAAATTATTTTGGATATGATATAATATATAGTTAGTTGTTCTTTAAAAAGTGTGGTAAAAAACAAGAAAGGTGGGGGATTATGTCTCAATCACTTACAGTTGTTAACACTCAGGTATCAGAAGTGGCAAATGCAATGGCCATTTCTGATAAAAGCGCCCAGAAAAATTTGGTAAAATATGGCAAGCTTGTCGAATACGCCATTGAATTGAAAAAAGACAAGTTGCCAGTTTCCTTGAATAAAATTTCTGCTTTGGTTGAAATTGGTATTACACCGGAGCAGGTGATCACGCTGTACCAAACGCGTAATCAAATAACGGAATACGTGCAGAGCCAGAAGTTTAAATGTTGTGTGACTTTGCGCCAGATGGCGCGTTTGTCTGTGCGGTTCGGGGATTTCAAAGAATTCTCGACTGACGAGCAGTATGAACAGATAGTTGAAATTATGACTGTCTTTAAGTGGACCAGTTTCATTAAGGCCGTTGATCGTATTATTGCTGTGGCGGATGATCTTGGTTTTTACAATTTGGGTGATCTTCTGCAAGCAGGGGAGGATTATATGACAGGAGAAATTTTCGAGTACTACTTCCCTGATGAGGATTGCTCTTATGAACACTAATCCTTTTCAGATACTGGGGTTGGACATTATGGAGCTGAAAGGTATTCCTATTGATCAGCTTAGCAAAATGATCAGAACCCAGTACCTTGCTCTTCAGCATGTTTATCACACCGATGTCGGGGGTGATGAAAAGAAAACCAGGCTAGTAAACTGGGCTAAGGATGAGTTATCTTCACCTGAAAAAGTGGAGAAGTGGGTAAGCTATTCTCTCAAAGCCAAAAAGTCTTCAATAAGGGAGGCGTTAAATAAGGCAAATGAAGATTTAGCTACCTTCAAAAAAGTTTCAATCAGGTTTCTGCTGGCGGCTTATTACTCCAGTGCAAACCAATACGTGGATATGGTTGGGATGCAAAAGCGCAGGACGTTTGTATGTCGCGCTATGTCAATGGAGCAGAATGCGGCTTTGCTTGCGGGGCTGGGAGAAAATTTAAGCCCTGAGAAGAAAAAAGAAGTTCGCATGAAGGAGCGCGAAAGGCTCATTAATCGTACATATTATGAGCTTTGTATTAAAAACGGGAAGTTGTTCCAGGTTGATTATAAGGGAAGAGAAGTAGATATTTCTTCCCGTCTGATGATTGGCATAGTAAGTCAAGGAACAATCATCAAAACAAGTGGCGGTTCAAGTGAGCCAATTTATCGATGGTTACAGAAAGTGTGCCCGATTAAAGCTCAAAGAGCCGGAATGCAACTTCCGTTCCGTTATCATTTCAATGAAGCAAAAAGTGAAATGTATACGGATTTCTCGCATGAAAAATTTGTTTCGGTGTTTCCTTTCTTGACTTATCGAATCAAGAAGGATGAAGATTCGTGGCTTTTTTCCATGAGAATGGAAAATGGCCGTCCAGTATTTCGCTTGGAGGGAAAGGTTTCGCACAATATCCCCAAGCATCTTTCGTAAGTCTAGCAGCCGCTTGTTCAGTGGCTGCTTTTTTAATACAATATTTAATAAAATTAATTTTATTCTATTTTAATGTTAATATGAATTTATGATTACGTTAGAGCAAAAAAAATGGCTGGATCATTTAAATGATCTAAATTCTACTGAGGTTATTGCCTATAATCCTTTGGTTAAGCAAGTATTTAAAAAAATTAAAAATGAATTGATCAGCGTCATTGGAGATGTTTCAATAGTGCATAGGGGATCAACTGCGCTAAAAATAGCAGGTCAGGGCGAAATTGACTTATACGTACCTGTTGCCTTAAAAAAATTTAATTTATATTTAGGGCAACTGAGTAAATATCTTGGTGAACCAGGAAGTGTTTATGAACTTAGGCGTGCCAGATTTGTAAAGTACGTTGATAGTATTAAGGTTGAAATTTTTTTAATTAATAGGAATAGTAAAGATTGGAAGCATTCGTTGCTTTTTGAAAACTATTTAAAGAAAAATCCTCAAGCACTTGCAGAATATGAAAAATTAAAAATGGATAATAGAGGAAAAAGCACTAAGCATTATTATACAAAAAAAATTGAATTTATAAATAAAGTAATAAACTTAATAAAATAAAAGACCGCCAGAATTTTACCTCTGGCGGTTTGTTCGTGTTTGTTAGGCTTTTTTTGCCGCCCTGAACTCATTCATTAGGGCTTCGTCCGTGTCGGCGGCATCAAGCTTTTCCAGAGCCGCATCGATATTGAACGAGTTTGTCCCATCGAGATCGTTCTCGATCTCAAGGTCGGAATGCATTTCCGCCTGACTGTTTGAAAGCTCAGCTTCCAATTTGGTCAGGAAGGAAGTGTCGACTCCGTTTTGATTTCTTGCTCTGTCACGCATCTCCAACGCCTGCTTATTTGCCTCAATGGCATTGAGCATTGCCGGGGCGTTCTGGCGTATGGTTTCAAGCGCGGCAAGCGCTTCCTTGTACGTCGCGGTTGCGACCTTGTAGCTTTCTTCCAAGGTATCGTAGGTCTTTTGCTGGGCGGAAATCTGATTGGCCAGCGAGTTCATTTCCTGGCTGATTTGCCCCAGTTGCGATTTTTTCTTGGGATCATCAACCATCGTTGAGCCCAGCTGGACCAGTTTTTTGCGCTTTTCAATGAGAGCCTCGAGAGGCTCAAGCTTTTCGGTGGCGGGATCGGCGATAGCGCGCATCTGTACGCCTATTTCGCGTGCCAGCTTGCGTTTCTCCTGAACTTCTTTCTCGGCTCCGTCAATGATTTCCCGGAGTTTCTCTTCATCCGTAAGCGTTGAGGCCATTACGTTTTTGGCTCTGCCCAACATTGCTTTCACGAACGACGATACTCCAATATTGCTGTTAAGTGCTTGGGACATAGTTCTTTCTCCTCTTGTTGTCTTACAGTATTTCACTTATGTCAACCGATGGTTCAAACGGCTCGAGCAGAAACAGTCCGCCCGTACCTTTGGCTTCGCCTTTTCTGGCATCCAGATAAAGCAGCCATTTTTCCCCATTTTCTTCTCGTGACGTTACAAAATACAAGACATCACGATCTGAGATTTGTTCACATTGCCCTTTGACCTGGGCATTAAACCTGCCAATATCCACAACTTGCCAAGTACCGGTTAAGGTACCGTCCAAGTTAGAGGGAAGCGAGTATGAAACGGGACTTGTTTGCCCATTCATTTTGAATTTTCGCGCAGGTCCCGGCTCTGCGTCCGTTCCTTTGTAAAAATTCTCAAGTGACATAGTCTCAATTTCTTCACCTTTTAACCAGCGATATCTTCCTGACTCTTGGGAAGGAACTTTAAAAATCCAAATTCCTCCTGCTAGCCTGAGAGCCTTTGATAAACTCCCGGTTTGTTCCCAGACAGAATTCGGCCTTTGTTGAAACATTTCTTTCAGCTCAACAAGGGCTTCAACCGCTCTTTCTATGTCACCCAGAAGGGTTACCGTTTGATTAGTCGCACCCTGAAGCAGAGTGTCGATTGCTGAAAGCTTTATTGGAGTGGAGTACGGTTCCACTCTTTCTTGCCTTCTGGCCGGAGCAGGCTTTTGTTTTGCAATCACTACAATGCCTGCTACTGCACCCATTATCACAATCAACGCTAATACAGATATTACGTCCATACTCTTGTCTCCTCATTGTTTGTTTTTACCAACCGCCGCCATCACTGCTTGAACTTCCACCACTCCAACCGCCGCCATCACTGCCAGAACTTCCACCACTCCAACCTCCACCAGAACTGCTCGATCCGCCTCCACTGCTACTGCTACCTCCGCCGCCCCAACCTGAGCTTGAGTCTGAACTTGAACTGCTTGAACTTGAGTTATTAATCGCATTCAATAGAGCAGCAGCAGCTTCATCTTGATGTTTCTTGTAAGCTTTCTTTGCTTTACTGCCACTGTCGGAAGCTAAGATTTTTGCTTCGGTTGCCCTCGAGAGAGCAATTGCAAAATACTTTTCTTGGGCTTTGGTCTGAGCTGTAGTAAGTAAGTTTTTAGCTTCTTCGAAATCCGACTTTGCGGATGAGCTGTACTTGCCATACTTGATAATCAGGCTTTGATTATCGCTAATTGCTTGTTTGGCTTCTCTTTCTGCCCTGGGCCAATTGCTCCGATGCGCTTCCAACTGATCACTTATGCTGCTCAATGTTCGAAGCAGGTTTTTTCCTGCAACGATTTGCTCAATGCCTTGTTCAATCTGATTAAGGGCAGTCTCAAATTTTTGATTCTGCAACCTTTCAAATTTGGCACTGGCAAGGAATTCTCTTGCTTTCGAACAATTGTTGGAAGCAAGTGATAGGTTGTTTTCCACTCCTTTCCAATTTTCTTTCGCATGCAGATTGAGCTTGTTTCTGTACGGTTGAGATCTCTCAATCCCGTTGTCAAGCTCTTTGATTAAGGAGTAGAGTTCTTCTTCTTTTTGTCTTGCTCGCTTGTACAGATCCACTTGATTGTCTGCATCTGCGACAGCTTGCTTGCTTAATGAGAGACCCCGTAATGATTTGCTGTATGACAAGGGCAAATCACACTTATTATTTTCAACGGGTGTTACCAGCGCAATAAAAGCTTCTTCAATCAAAGATTGAGTCTCTTCAGTTAAGGCAAATGAAGCTTTCAGCGCTTTGTCTTTCGTAAGCGGTCCTTGATTAACTATGCTTTGCAAATGGTCAAGGGAACTTTGGAAAGACTCTTTCAACTCAGCAAAAGTGCTTTTTGCTTTTGTCTGAGCCTCTGCGCAAAACTTTAAATCTGTTTCAGCTCTTTCTATTGCTTTTTCAGCTTCCGTCAAAACAACTGAGGTTTCTGTCAGTAGACGGATCGCTCTTTGCGGATCTCCAACCTTTTCGGCGCTTTCAGAAGGAGGCAGAATAAGACTTGTTTCTTCGATTTTCTTTGTTGCTTTTTCCAAGTCAGATTTTGCTTTGGCTAATTCTTCAGCGTTTTTTGTCTCATACTTTGACAGGTATTTGCCTGCTTCCTTTTCAAGGTGGGCAGACACATTCCCGTATGATTCAATAACACTTCTTTTCTGTTTTTGTACGGTAATGAAGTGATTTTGCGCTGAAATCGCCTCCTGCTGCAGAGCTGAAATCATATTTGATACTTTTTCAAGGATATCCCTTGAATGTTTCAGACATATTTCAGCGTCAAAGGCACGGTTTTTTTTGTTTTTGGGTTTTGCTTCCCCTTTTGCCAGATCAATTTGACTTGCAGCTTCTTCATGCAGACTTTCGGAATCTTCAAGAAGCTTGGCAGTAGAAGAGGTGTAACTTTCTTTATACCATCGGCTGGTTTCTTCAAACAGCTTTTTGACACTGAGAAGGTTTTCCTCTCCTGTGGCAAGTGATATTTCCGCCTTTGCCAGGCTTTTATTGGCTACTCGGCTGGGAGCTGAAGCAATGAAAAATACTCCAACTACCACCATCAGGCTCAAAAGTGTGATCTGAATGATTTTGCGGTTGTCCATACCCGTTTCCTTTCCTCTCTTTTATCCCTAAATGTAATGAACACTTCCAAATTGGAAGATTTATAATATAACAAATTAGAAATAAAGTCAAGTCCTATTGGCTTAATTTAGTTTTTAAAGGTATTAATTAAGAAGATAAAAAAATCACCGATCTTAGATCGGTGATTTTTCTTTTATCTGTACATTTTAGAAAATCTTCTCTTTTGTGTGTTCCTTGTTCTTGAATATCTAGCAGATGATCTTCTGGGGATAATCGGTTCAAGCGAAAATGGTGAATTGGCTATAGGTAATGTTTTTTTAATAAGCCTTTCAATAGATTTTATGCTTTGCCTGTCTTGCGAGGTGGCAAAAGATATGGCTTTGCCTTGTTTGCCCGCTCTTCCTGTTCGACCAATACGATGTACATAATCTTCGCTATTGTCAGGAAGATCATAGTTAATAACTAAAGATATGTCATTTACGTCGATTCCTCTTGAAGCAATATCTGTTGCAATTAAAACTCTGTATCTTCCTGCTTTGAATCCCGCTAGAGCTTCACGACGTTGACCCAAAGAACGGTTAGAATGGATTTCAATTGCAGTATGGCCCATTGTTCTAATGCTCGTCGCAATTTTTGCAGCTCCATGTTTTGTTCTGGAAAATACTAATATGGTGCCAGGATTTTCTGTCAAAATGCTATCTAAAAGTTTCATTTTCATATCACTTCTGGTAATGATGACTTCTTGTTCAATATGACTTGCAGTGGTTCCTGCAGGTGCCACTTCAATACGGAGAGGCAACTTCATATATGTTGCAGCCATTTTGGCAATTTCGGGAGGCATTGTTGCAGAAAATAACAATGTTTGCCTTTCTACTGGAGCGTTATTTAAGATTTCTTTTATTTGTGGAGCAAAACCGATATCAAGCATTCGATCAGCTTCATCAAGCACGACAATTCTAATATTCTTTAGGGAACAGGTTTTTTGCCTTAAATGATCAGCAAGTCTTCCGGGTGTTGCAATGATAACATTTGGTCTTCTTTTTAATGCCTGTATTTGGCGATAGATCGGAGTTCCTCCGATTAAAACGGCAGTTTTAAGATAAAGAGATCTGCCAATTTTTTGAAGCATCTCTTCAACTTGAATAGCTAGTTCGCGTGTAGGCAAAATAACTAATGCTTGTCCATTATCTCCGGCAATTCTTTGCAAAAGGGGAATACCAAAAGCTAAAGTCTTGCCAGTTCCTGTCTGAGCAATACCTACTATGTCTTTGCCTTCAATTGCAGGAGGTATTACCTGGTGTTGAATAGGCGTTGGGGTGTCGTATTGTTTTTCAACAATAGACAATAAATTTGGCGAAATGCCTAGCTCCTTAAAACTAGGCACAGCCTTTGTTTGCTGTGTCATATTTAGTGATTATTGACCCTATTTCTTTCTGGGCCATAATCTAAATGACACAAGAGATGGAGTCGCGGATAGCTGTATTTCAAGCTTTCCATTAATTAGTTTAATAAGTATAGCATAAAAATTGTCAAATGTCAATAGCTTAAGATAATGTGAATATATATGGCTGTTTTTAAGATATATTAAATATTTTCTGTATATGACATCAAATCGCTCAAATGATTAGGATAAAAATGTCTAAAGATTTTTTTACACTTAAACCTAAAGATATTTATTTTATTTGAATAAAATAATTGAATTAGTTATAATTTAGGCATTAATTTAAATCAATTGTTTTTCTTATTCGAAGTTTATTGCATAGAAAATTTTAGAAAAGCGTCTTTAAGTATTTCAGCTCTGTATAGTGTCGGGATATATTAAAAAATAAGTTATTTTCTTATGGGTATTAAAGTAGAGTTTAATCCTGATCTTGCTTTAAGAAATATTTCCGAGTTTAAAAACGGCAATCGAAAAATTGACGAGTGTATCCTGAAGACCTTAAGACGGGAAAAACCTACCCCTTTCTTAAATGCGATCAACGTAATTATTGGCTGAGTGGACAGATTCCCCTAATTGAAACAAAAGGTGGTGAAGTTTTATCTCGTCCCAAGGCTGTCATTGTTATTTTGGAAGTAACACATTTTGTCGATAACGGAATTATATACACTAAAGGCTTGTATAGAGTCGATAAGGTGATTGATGATGATGAGGTACATTTTGAATGTTTTGATCCAGTTGGAACGAGAAAATA
>CAYGKC010000017.1:0-1763 GCA_964350585.1 uncultured Gammaproteobacteria bacterium | reverse complement strand
CAGGAACGTCAGACGAAATTTTATTTTTGCCACACCAAAATATGAAATACAAAAATCAAGACTTATTAGATTTGTACAAACTTAAGGTTGAAGAACATTGGTATACGATGTTTAATCCTATTCTTGCATATTTGGGGAATATTAAAGGTAAAAAAATTTTAGATATTGGATGCGGATCTGGTGAGCTTGCAAACGAGCTTTCAAAAAGTGCCAAACAGGTTGTTGGAATTGATTTATCAAAAGAATGGATAAACCATTGTAAAAAAAGCTACAACAATAAGAATCTTAATTTTATCCAGGCAAATGCGAATAATCTAAAATTTTCTAAGAATAATTTTTTTGATATTGTTGTGATGAATATGGTGTTGCCGAATATTTACACTTCAAACGGTATAAGAAAAATTTTTAGTGAAATTAAAAGAGTTGTAAAAAAATCTGGTGATGTTATTTTTAGCGACTTACACCCTCTTTGCATTATGACCAAAGAAGAAGGTAACCGAAAACAAAAATATTCTAAAAATTTCTCTTACTTTAAAGATGGTAATAAATTTTCTGCAATAATAAAACTTCCCAACAACAAAGAAATAGAATTTTCAGACAGCCACTGGTCATTGACTTTTTATACAGACATCTTAAGCGAAAAAAATATGTATATTAAAAAAATTATCGAATCAAACTATCCTCAAAATGCACCGAAAAAATTTTTCAGATATTCATTTCCAGAATATATAATTTTTTGTTGCAAAAAATTTTAGTGTGGCAAAAATAAAACATCGTCTAATACAAAAACTAAAATTTTAAATATGGAAAAGCCTGAAAAATTTCTCAATGAGGCAAAAAAACAGGAAATTAAGTTAAAATATTTACAAGATTTCCATGCTTTTCGGTATGATCACTTAGATGATTTACCTCCTCAACGAGTCATGCTTGATGATCCAAATTATCATAGATATAAATGCAGGGGTAATTTTTGGAATGCTGTAGCTAGCAGACTTGAGAATTTGAGAGATTTTAAGATTGTTGATGATCCTAAAATTAATGGGCTTATACAATTTTTGCGAGAACAGGGACCTAGAGAATCGAAATTTGCCACCAAAGAGGATATAGATAAAATTAATGAGATATTAGATCAAGCAATAGAAATGCTGTCTTAAACTTTGGTTTCATTGTCTAGCAAAAAATATCTTAATCAAAAATTTCTCACTTTATTTTTACCTCTACAATTCGTAAGATTTAATAACTTTATTTGACAAATCTATTTTATGACATCAGAAACTGTTTTAAAAACCGTTTTCCTAGTGTTGGTTTCTTTAGCAGCAATTTTTGAAGCCTCCGGTGATATTATACTAAAAAAGTGGGCTATAGATGAAAAACAGTTTTTCTTCATACTTGGTTTAATTGTTTATTTTGCTGCGACTGTAATTTGGGCTTTTTCTCTTAAATATGAATTTTTATCAAAAGCGATTTCTATTGTTACAATTCTAAATTTAATCATCGTAGTGCTTGTGGGCGTTCTTTATTTCAAAGAAGATTTGTCTCTAATAAATAAATTTGGAATTGGATTAGGAATTTTGAGTGTTATTCTTATTGAGATTTGACGGGGCAAAAAAAATACTTCGGGATATTGTACTAAATTTAAGCCTTCGAGGAATAATAATGCATATTTACGCTATCGCAAACATCAGAATGCTGAAACTTTAAGAAATTATAAATTATTTATATGTTTAGTGAATCAATAAAAAATATATATCAAGAAAAATTTA
>CAYGKC010000016.1:0-24441 GCA_964350585.1 uncultured Gammaproteobacteria bacterium | reverse complement strand
AGCATCCATTTGCGTGGATGCTATTTTAGTTACGTGTACCGCCACGGGGAATCGAACCCCGATTACCAGGATGAAAACCTGGCGTCCTAACCGTTAGACGATGGCGGCAAATAAAAATTGCGGTATAAACCACAAATATCATCAATTATAAGCAATAATACAAAAAATGTCAAGTCAAAACTATTGCGTAATTTGCTCTTCTATTACAATAGGAACGTTTTCCTCTTCAACAACTTCTTTTTTTTCTGCCTCGACTCCTATCAGACAAACAGCCTGCCAAGGCTTGTAAACAGAGTAAAAATTCTGTTTCTTCACCTCTCCGTTTGCCAAAGTAACAATATAATCAAAAGACGCTTTTACTCCTTTATGAGCGCTTTCAGTACATTTTTTCTCACCGGGTTTGAGTTCTGCAGTTTCAATATATTTTGTGAGCGGAGGAGAAACCCAATCCCAAACCTTAGGTTTTGTCCTCTCAGCTTTACGACCATCTTTTGTTCCCCAAAATTCAAACTTAACTTTGGATCCTTCTACTTTTGCTTGAATCAAAACATGTTTTCCTGTGTCATTTACAAACCTTACATCAGGATGGGGTATATAAATTGTAGCATCAACACCAGGCAAGCCATCTTCCAAGTAATAACTCACGCTATATGAATGATTTCTTCTCTCAGTAATCGGAAGACCGGATCCCATTGCTGCTCTAAAAACAGTTGTGCCTATTTGACATAAACCTCCCCCGTATTCTGGAATCGTCTTATTACCTTTTATAACCAATTCTGCTTTATACCCGGTAGAGGCTTCAATTTCTCCCAAGGCAGTAATAAGTGAAAATTCTTCTCCAGGCTTTATCAGCATTCCATGGATCTTATTGGCGCCATTTTTAATATTATGAATCCTATTGGCAGGACTGCCGGCAAAACTTGATTCACCTATACCGATTATTTCCTTTATGCCAAGATCATTAATATTATCAGTCATAACTTCCGGCTGTACTTTATTTAAATTAACAGTAACCGGCCAATCAACAGCCAATAATTTCGAGTTAGCATCACTTCTTGCCTTATCAATATCAGCTTTTAAACCTTCCTGATGAGCGGATATTTTCTGAAGATTTCCATCCTTCATTTCTAACTGCGCGCTTTTTGGTTCTATGTCTATTTGAGTTGAAATATTTTCTTTAAACCATTTTTCAAATAAGTCTTTGTTGAGATTCAAGTCTATGGTAATATCATTATTATTAAATTCCAGCATCCGCGCGAACTTTTTTTTGTCCATCTTCCAATTTTTTTCACCATAAACGAATTGCGGCACTGAAGAAGCGATAACATATTCCACATCGCCCTTTCGCGCCTGAACGTCTGCTAGTTTCACTTCGGGTACAGTTACTTTTTCAATCAAAATAATCTCTCCTTTTTGCACTAAAGATAATTTCTTTTTTAATTCGACAAGCGCCTGATCATAATCAAAAGTTTTTCCCATTGTTTCCTCCCGCGCAATAACCTCAAAAGAATTTTCCTCCCAAACAACTTCGGGCCAAGCCTGCTGCGCCTTTACTTCAAATTTTCCAAATTGGGATTTTAACAAATTTTTGACAGCTTCCTCATCAAGCGTATATATCGCCTTAAATTTCTTGCCACCCCAAAATAACTGCCACTGTTCTTTTATGTTTCTTAAAAAGTTGTTACTATGTCCAAGCTCAAAAGCGTTATAAATAGTTGCATACTCATCAAATGAATATAATTCTCTAACATATTCAGTGCTGGAAAAACTGTCAATAGCAGTAAGGCTAAAACTTTCATCGCCATACTTAATTTTGATGCCACCTGTTTCTATTTCTGAAACAATAGGCGTAATAAGATTAAGCGCTTCTTCTTTTTTCAAACCCTCAAGCGAAATATTGCCTATCCTGCTACCAGGAAAAAAATCGTATTTATATTTGACTTCAAAAACAATTATACCGATTAATCCTAAAGCAAAAATTATAAAAAAAGCGACTAGGATTATTACCAATAGCCACCACCTTGGGGATTTCAAATTTTCTCCCCGAGTAAAAATTTTTTCCAAACCTTCTTTTACGCTATTCATCTGCTTTTAAAATTTCCTTCAAAATATTTTTTGCAATTTCTTTTCTTTGCTCATCAAAATCATTATCGCCCATCACAACAACACAAACCGATGATCCCTCTGCAAGTCCTTCTGAAAGGCTTTCTTTAGGCCATATTAATTCCTGAGAATCATCAAGCCTAATGAAAGCTTTGTCTCCCTCAAAACGATCGATAACTCCTTTTAAGTTTTTGATATCCGTATCAGCCATTTGAATGTCTAATTTTTATTGAAGTTGTTTTGTATTTTTTGGGAAGTTTAATGGTTAAAACGCCGTTTTTTATATTGGCGCTGACCTTCTTGTGATCTATTTCATGAGGCAAAACAATTGATCTGCTAAACGATCCCCAATAACATTCCTTAACATAGAAATCATTATCAGAAACCTCGTCTTGCAACTCTCTTCTTCCTCTAATTGTTAAAACATCATGCGAAACTGATATGTCTATATCCTTTGATTCGACTCCGGCTATAGTTGATTTTATAATAATATAATTTTCTTTTTCATAAACGTCGCAAAGCAACTGCCCTTCTCCGGCATACCATTCATCCACCGCATTACTTACGTCTTTCTGATCAATTAAAAAATTATTTTGTCTTACTATTGTATTCATTTTTGAGACTTTATGAATATATAATAACATAATTTTAATTTGCAAACAAATAAAAAAATCCCGAATATCGGGATTATTAATATCAAATGGCCTGTAGGCATAGCCCAGACGAGCTTGTATGGCCAGGCAAGAAAATTTTATAAAGCAGTATTTAAGCCTTAGCCTAAAATTGCTGGAAAAATTCCCATGCTTGTCGTGCCTAGCCATAACAGCTCGCCTGAGCGAATCCGCCAGAAAGGCGGAAAGGTATAAGGACCTAAGTCCCTAATAAAAACTTTCTCAAATTTTTTGGAAGGTGACAAATTTGGATTGAATTGTTGCCTACAGGCCACCTAATACTATTCGCAACCCTGCAGACAAGAAATTATTTTAAGGTAAAATTCCAGTCGTTTAAAACCAGAATGATCCTTGACAATAATCCCATGCTTGTCGTGCCTGCAGAATTGCGAACACTATAGGTAATATAGTATTTTATCACATTACATTATGATTGTCAATAGAGAAAACGCCTAAATGATCACTTAAAAATAATTTAGCCTTATTTTAGGTAAATATTTCTGAAAATAAAAAAGTCCCACTTAGCATAGGGAATTATAGCCCATATACCCTTTAATTTCAATTAAGTTGTCGGCAATTTATCCATAGATTATCACCACTTTATTTTTTGATGACTTTCCAGTTTTTATCTCTACTTTGCTCTTACAAACTCCAAAATATTCAGCCAAAACCTTAATCAGCTGTGAATTTGCCTTACCTTCAGTTGCAGGAGCGGAAAGGCGCACTTTATAAACGACTTCAGTTATCTTTTCAACGGAAACCTTCGAAGAGTTAGGTTTTACCTCAATTAATAGCTGTTTTTTAGTAGGTATTGACATTTTTTGATAAGTGTGCTATAATTAATAATTGAACGTTTAACGGAAAAAAAACGAAAAGGAGAGTTTGCCATGTATTTTTGGGTGCTTAAAACAAGTGCTGGCGTAGTTGTTGTAAGAGCAAATACTGCGCTAAGGGCGTTTGAAATAATGAAAAAAAGGGAGGAAAGAAACGGTACACCGGGATATTTAACCTCCGGTAAATCCAAATCCGACCTCTACACCCTCCCCGAGTCCGAGGAGGAGGATGTAGTCCTCTATTACGCTACCTAAGGTAGCGTGTCCAACTCCCGAATATCAACCACCGACAGCAACGTCGGTGTTTATTTTTTCTACCAAAACTAATTCCAAATTTTTTGTTAAAGAATCATAGACAGCAAAAGTTGCTTTATTAAACATTCCTGCCAAAGTGCCGGGATTAATTAACTGGCAACCATTTTCCAAAGTTTCCATCCATGGTTTGTGAGTATGTCCGTAAAATACCAAATTATACTCTCCGCTTAAAGCTAATTCTTTGGCTACTTCAGGAAAATGGCAAAAAGCGATTTTGATGACTCCTCCACTTTCTAAGGGGAGGTTGGGAGGGGTTTTGAAAGTTACTTCTTTCTTCTCTCCTCCAGAACCTCCCCTAACCCCTCCTTCGAAAGGAGGGGAAGAAATTTCTAACTCACCCTTATCACCATGGCAAGTAACATTTTCCAACTCTTGCGCGAATTCTTCATTTAGTTCCCTATCGGCCACATTGCCATG
This sequence comes from uncultured Gammaproteobacteria bacterium, assembly GCA_964350585.1. Taxonomy (GTDB): domain Bacteria; phylum Patescibacteriota; class Patescibacteriia; order 2-01-FULL-39-33; family 2-01-FULL-39-33; genus JBAYJM01. The sequence goes on along the minus strand of CAYGKC010000016.1, from coordinate 20,102 downwards.
CACAAAATGAAACGGTCCTTTAAATTTTAGACTGAATTCTTTTTTTAAAACCGCAGGCGCGGCCAAATCTCCGCAGTGAATTATCATTTCGATACTATTTTTTTCGCACCAATTCAAAAACTTCTCTATGTTATATATATTGTCATGAGAGTCTGAAATAATTGCAATAAGCATTGTTTAATTTTTAATTTTTAATTTTAAATTTTTAAATAATGCCTAAATGTTTTATTTATTCTTACAACTCCTGCTAATTTTGGCAAATATCAAAGTCAACTCATGCGCTTCTCTCCATAAATTCCTGCAATCAGATTTAGATCCTTCATTGGCCACTGCTATCATTCTAAGCCAGTGCTTTGTCTCATTGGCCTCTTTCTGGCAAATTCTTATTTTGTTAATAAAATCTTTTTTTGAACTTGCCTGATTTGCTTCCATGTAATTTGCGCCCACGCTTGTAGCAGATTTTACGATTTGATTTATTAATGGCCTATTTATATTATTCTCTAATAACATTTTTACAAATATAATTATGGATTCACCGAATTTCGCAACTCTTTCCTCTAAATCATATATCGTAATAATTCTTTAGAAAATTATTTTAAAATTAAAAAATTCAAAAATTAAAAATTACTCCGTCTCATTCCTTTCAAAATCTTTATATCCTCCAATATTCCTTTACTATCTTTTTTATGCGGAGTTTCTAATATCAAATTAATTTTCTTGCTCTGCGCAAATTTCACTATTGCCCCAAACCCGTCCAAGCCGATATTTCCTTCACCAATATGCGCGTGCCTGTCATGATGCGAACCAAATTCTGAAGCGCAGTCGTTGGCATGGATTAATTTTAAACGATCAATTCCTAATATCTTATTAAAATCAGAAAAAGTTTTCTTGACCGACCCAGCATCTCTTAAATCATAGCCGGAAGCAAAAGCGTGCGCGGTATCAAAACAAATGCCTATCTTAACATCAACTCTCTTACCCCCTCCTAACCTCCCCCCTGCCTGCGCAGGCAGGCTTATAAAGGGTGAGGAACTTGTTATATTGCCACTTTTTTTTAAACTATTATCCTTTATAGAATTTAATTTATTCTCTACATTTATTATAATCTCTCCTAACTCTTCAAAATTATCTCCGATTATACTCCCCGCTCCCGCTGACATTTCTATCAAAAATTCACAACTACCTTCGTATCCGCTCAAAACCTCAGAAATTCCTTTTATTACTTTTTTTAATCCTTCCTTATTACCTAATTCTCTCGCGCTTCCCAAGTGCGTCATCAAATATTTCACTCCCAAAAAACTTCCTCTAGCCAATTCTTCTTTAAGCACCGACACGGAACCATAAAATATTTTACTGCTTGCGGAAGCCAAGTTTATATAGTAAGGCGCATGAATGTATGACTCCATTTTAAACTCTTTGCACTTTGCCTTAAATAAATCAGCCGTTTTAGTATCAATAGACTTAGCCTTTCCACCTTGTGGTGGACGTGAAAACATTTGAAAGCACTCACACCCTATTTCTTTTGCCCTCTCTGGCGCCAAAGCAACACTCTCAGCGGATGAAACATGCGCTCCGATTTTACATTTTGCTTTATTAGTTAGGGATTCAGTCGGCATAATGATTAGTTAAAATTAACTTTCTCTAACGCACGATTTATTATTGTCCTTATTTTCATATGTAATGAAATATTGATCTTTGTCGTTAGTCAAATCTTCCAAAGTCTGCCAATCCTTAACCCAATCTTCGACTTGGTAAACTTTAGGATTTCCGTCAGCATCATTGCCAACAAAACGATTTATGCCGGCATTGATAATCATTTTTTTGCACAACAAACAAGGATAAGCGCTTACCTTAACTAAATCATCGCCCTCTCTTTTGGAAGTGAATAAAAACAAATCCGCTCCCAAGAGAGAAGTTCCGGCTCGAGCCGCATTAATTATGGCATTCATTTCAGCATGGACCGAACGGCACATTTCATATCCTGTTCCGGATTTGACTTGTTTTTTTCTTCTTATGCAATAGCCCAACTCTACGCAATCCATGGTTTTACGAGGCGCCCCAACATAGCCGGTAGAAATGATTTCATCATCCTTAACAATAATGCAACCAAAAGAAACCGACAAACATCTGCTTTTAATCGCTACTGTCTCGGCTATTTTTAAATAATATACGTCTTTGGGAATTTTATTAATCATACAAATTATTAATAATTATGGACTAAATTTTCAGTTGGATTATTATGCTCATATATTAACACAAACTACATAAATATATAGAGGGTCGGTTTTTGCCTTAAAATCAACAAAAAAATTTGGAAACATTCGCATCCATTTCTTTATTCCCTCTCAGGTGCGAAATTAACTCTGCACACCGACTGGTACTTTCTTTTTAATTCCGTTTTTATTTACCTTACCGACTGCATCTTTTGCATTTTCGTTTGCAGCCGGCAATTTAATAGTAAAAGTCGTGCCCTTTCCTTCTACGCTTTCCATTGAAATGCTTCCACCCTTGTGGGCCTCGACTATTCTTTTGACAATAAATAATCCCAAACCAGATCCGTCAGCATACATATTGACTGCATTCTTTGCCCGGGCAAATTTTTCAAAAAGTTTTTTCTGATCTTTTTCGGGAATTCCAATTCCAGTATCTTCTACCTTTATTATCAAATCACTTTCCTCTGTATCCAAACTCACCTTAACATAGCCCTTGGAAGTATATTTAATTGCATTATCAATCAAATTATAAATCGCCTGTTCCAAAAACTCTCCGCTTGTCAAAACAGCGGTGTTTTTTCCTGCCTTAATTTCAAACTTCAGTTGGATCTTGCGAGTATCGGCTTCATATTGCAACTGATCTATTGCGGATTTAATTAGTTTTTCAACTATTACAGGTTTTGCAGTATCATTTTCAATTACAAAATCATCAGTATCCATTTCGGAAGCGCGCAAAATATCGCTTATAATCATATTTAGTTTTTCAGCCTTGACCGCGATGTTATGGAAAAATCTTTTCTTCTCCGCCTCGGGCAATTTGTCCATGCTTCCTTCCTCAAACATCGAGACTGTTCCTCTTATAACAGAAATAGGCGTTTTTAATTGATGTGATGCAATATCAAGAAATTCAGTGCGCATTTGCAATAACTTTTCCAAGTGTTCAGCTTTTTTACTTAACTCTTGCGTCTGCTCATCTACTTTTTTTTGCAAAGTCCTGTTGAATTCATTTACTTTTTTATATAACTTGGCATTATCAATCGCAATGGCCGCTTGGAATGATAGCGCTGAGAGCAAATCCAAATCTTGCTGAGTATACGCCTCATTTGAGATTTTTCCTCCCAAAACTATTATTCCAATAAGTTTGTTATTACTAAGAAGCGGAATGCATAGCGATGCCTCAATATGCTCCATATAATCTCTAAGCTCCAAAAATCTTTGGCTTTCTTTTTGCGTACGGGCATCGCGCGCAATTAGCGTTATTTCATCCCTGACAAGCGGTTTTTTACTCTTTTCCAAATACTTGGTAAAAAGATTATCGCTTACAAGACTGATTCCATTGCTTTCATTAAAACCGATCACTTTGGCTATTTGGTATTTTTTGGAAGACAAATCATCTATCAATAATACACCCGCTCTTTCCAAATTCATTGTATTTTGAACAGTATCTACTATTAAATCTGTAATGCTTTTTAAATCAGTATATCTGTTTAACTCATGAGTTAATTTGGAAATTGCCGTTTGAAAATCATACAAGGAGTGAAAAACGTATTTATTCAATAATTTAGTAACAGCATTATGCAACCAGAATAGGCTTAAGATAAATAAAGGCGTAATGAATATTCCGGCAATAAGGGAATAATTGCTATATACGCTTCCCCATAACAGCCTATAACCGACTATAAGAATTGAAAAAATGATATAAGCGTAGAATGAGTCAAATAAATATATCAAAATGGAACGAGCAACTATGCGAAGATCCATGAAACGATATTTAATAATTGCGTAACCTGTAAATATTACAAATGATGAAGCTAAAATATTACCATAAGGCGGAATATTTATATCATACCAAAGAAAGTAATTACTTGAGCCACCTAAAAAACCAATAATCATTCCAATTAAAACAAACTTAATTTGATATCTTATAACTCCCACACTAACTTTATAGTGCTTATATAAAATATAAGAAGAATATAAGAAATATCCAAAAAACATTAATAAATAAAAGTGATATAAAATCCCGGGTTCGGCCCAATATCTCATAGAGAATTTTGGCACCATATCACTTATAAATAATTTAGTAGGAATTGTAATAACAAAAAAAGTTGCTAACAAATACCCTAAATAGACTATGTATTTCTTTTTATTTTTTATGTCTAACCATACCACAACAAAATGAAAATATATTACTGAAACATAGCAAGCAGCAATATGAAGTAATTGAAAAAATAACAATGTATTTTCTTGAGTCTTAGCAAAAGGCCAAAAAATGTATGGGATAGACCAACATGCTACAGTAAAACAAAATAAAACAAATATTTTATTTGCATTAGTTCTCGAATTTCTAAAAAAAATTATAATGCCAAAAAGAAGACTAATAATAGCCGTAATAATAGCAGAGACAGAAAAATATGAATAAATTAATGACATACTATTTATATTTTAGCATAAACTCAAACAAATAAAAAAAGGTTTAGGAACACGTTCCCAAACCTTTACCTAAAACAATACTACATAACAGCATGGACAATTGCGTACTGCCCCTTGCCGTCATCGCGCTCGCTAAAAACTTGCTTAATTCGATATCCAGCAGCGCTGAATACCTCTTTAACCTCAAGTAATGATTTTGGCCGTAGTTGCCAACCAAGAACATTACAGAAGATTCGAAAAGCAAGTGGGTCTTCCTGAAAAGCCTTATCCAGCAGTGTAGCCGCCATAATTTCAGCACCTGAACGAAAGTGCGGACGGATCTTTTGCAGCGCGCCAACGGCCTGTTCTGGCGACATCCCACATAAGATACCGATCATCAGTGCGAAATCTGCCTTTTGGCATTCGTCAGTCGGGTAACCCTTGCTGGACAGAAAGTCCAACTGTTCGAAAATTACAACGTCTGACAAGCCGAGTCGACGTGCCCTTTTTGCGCCCGTCTCCAGAGCCAACTTATCAATATCGGCGCAGCGCCAGTGGATACTGGCAAGCGACAATCCCTTCAACGCTTCAAAAGCGTATGGTCCGGGGCCGGCACCGAGATCCAAAATCGTGACCTTGTGCCCGTTCTGGCTTTGCACCAAGCTTGCCATCCAAGCACTGACCACCTTAAGGCGATCACGAAGAGCTTGGCCGGAAAGCGATTTCCTTAGCCATTCATCAATGCCATTTGAGACCACCTGTCCTCGAAGCGACTTACCAAAGTATGCCACTTCTAACATTTCGAAGTCCGCTGGATTTTTATAAAGAACCCTGCAAACCTCAGATTGTTCAAGGAAAAAATCCAGAACTGCTGGATTCTTCCAGTCAGACTCCAGTAACTGTCGAATTTCAGTCGGCAAACAAGTCACACTACTGAAGTCAAGCTTCAGTCTTCCCAGTTCTTCAACCTTTTTATTGTCCATTACTAATCTCCCTATCAGAACCTTACGGTTCCGTTAATGCCTAGTGTCCAGACTTCAGCGGAAACTTCCCTAAGCCCCGCTTTGTTACTGCCCCAACCCTTGCTGATGGCAAAGGTGAGAGCCGCTTTTTCCGTCGAATACTTCAGACGGAATCCAGCGCACTTTCCCTCGACATCAGGGGTCAGGTTATCGATTGTAGCATCAGGTATCGCCTTCGATGCCCAACCGACTCCCCCTCCAACAGTCCAATGTTCGCTCAACCGTCGGCTTACGCCAAGGTCGAAACGGACACTATCCTGCCATTTCAATTTCAGCCCCTTGTTAATTCCCAGGTTCTGAAATGAAATGATTGGATTGATTGAATTGCTACTGTAGCCCGTAAAGGCGCAATCAGCAACTATCAACCAATCTTCTGCAGGTCTGTAACCTACCTGCAGGCCGAGTTTATCGGGAAACTTAAATTCTGTCTTAATCTTATCCTTAATACCGAAAGGACCAAGATAAATTTTAGTTTCTCCCGACAGCTGGCATCTGGCAGCTGACATATAACTCAATCCAAGAGACAACTTCGGTGTCGCCTCATAGAAGAGTCCTGCCTCCCAGCCGAAACCCCAGCCGTCAGCTTCGGTGTGGGTATCGATCGGCAAAGGCACTCTGCCGACATCAAATGGCGCGTCCCAAAGTTCTTGCGCCCATACGGCAAAGATGCTTCCACCTATGCTTAGACGATCCGTTAACCTTTTTGCCAAATATGGCTTGAGGTAAGTTCCGCTAAGCAAGGTCTCGCTTTCCATGCCATAGTAAATGGCAGGAAATTTTGCCCCCATACCATAATGAGTAACCACCTTTAACCCTCCGACCATATCATCACCCATTGGCTGGGCAAATTCAAGGCCTGGCAGAAAGTGGGCAACCGGCTTTGATCTGTAGGTGCGACCCAAAGCCTTCTTGTAAGTGAATTTGGGAATCACTACTTCTGATCCCATCTCCACAAATCTCGAACGGATCTGGATTTTACTCCCCAAGTTGTGAGGAAATATCGAACCTTCAGGATCGCTGCCAGTACAGATGTCTGTACAACCTGTAGCGGCACAACGATTAAGACCTTCGCTTTGTGCCACAAACGCTGTCATTACGACAGCTAATAATACAACTAAATTGTAAAGTGCCTTCATTTCATTTCTCCTTCTGGGCTTTCAGCCCAATTTTGGGCTAAAAACGTATGCATCAATATCATTCCTAACTGTTAATTATAGCACATTTTGTAAATTTAGTCAATAGTATTTAAATTTTTATTAATTTTAGCAAAAAATGTATAGCCTTCTTTAAATTGACAAAAAATCCATTTATTCTAAAATAAAGAGATAGTTAATAAGAACTATTAAAGCTACGCGAAGGAGTTTAGAAATGTGTGAAGAAAACACAAGCACGACAAGTCAGGAAAACCACAAAAGCTTTCTTAATCGGTTCCGCCTGAAGATTACTCCTGCAGATCTGAAAAAACTTGATTTTGCCTATGTCATGGCCAAGTACGGCCATGGAAAACAGATCCGTGACTGCGGTGTAAGATATTTCGAACATTTAAGGTCAACATCGCTTATTCTCATTGATGAGCTTGGCATTACGGATGTTGAAATAATCATTGCATCGCTTCTGCATGATATGCTCGAAGACAATTTTCTGCTTGACGTCGAAAGAATTAATTTTACTTTTGGCGAAAGAGTGGCGATGATTGTAAATACTGTCTCAAAACCAAGAAAAAACGATTTGCGTTTTTCATCTGACGAACAACGTAATGCCTGCTATTTTGAACAAATAGCAAACAGCGAAACATGCTGTAAAATAGTGAAATTGGCTGATAGGCTCCACAACGTCAGAACATTGTCATCATGCCAGGAAGAAAAACAAAGAAGGAAGGTAAAAGAAACAAAAATAGTTTACTTACCTCTCATCGAAAAGATCTCTGAAGAATATCCGGAAGTTGCGCAATTTTTCAGGCAACAGTTCCAAATTGCCATTTACGAATTGGAACAAAATTTAAACGGCTAGTTTCCGACAAAAGCCCTGCATAAGCAAGTAACTTACGCAGGGCTGTTTTTTTTAATTTTTATATAAAACGATAACACAAATCACTTTGACAAATTGCCTTAAAATAGTTAGAATTAATAAGACATTATAAAAAAAGTCCCTAAAAATATGAGCGAAATTAAAGATACTACCGAAAAAAAATCAAGATACAATCCGACAGAAAAAGAAAAATATTGGCAGGATTTCTGGCAGAAGAAAGAAGTGTACAAATTTGATCCCGAAAAAACCGGAGAGCTTTTTACTGTGGACACTCCCCCGCCGACAATTTCAGGAGCACTTCATCTTGGACATATTTTCTCTTACCTTCAAGCGGAAGTAATCGCAAGATTCAAAAGAATGGAGGGCGCAAATATCAGATACCCTCAGGGTTTTGACAATAATGGCCTGCCAACAGAAAGACTGACCGAAAAAGAAATTGGCACCAGAGGTCAAAATATGAAACTTGCCGATTTTACTGACGCTTGCCTGAAAGTCACAGAAAAATACAAAACAATTTACGAAGATCTTTGGAAGTCAATCGGCTTAAGCGTAGATTGGCGACTATTATATTCGACCATTTCTCCTGAAGTTCAAAAACTTTCACAGAAAACTTTTAAAGATCTTTTTGAAAAAGGCGTGATTTACAAAAAGAATGCTCCGGCTCTTTATTGTTGCGAATGCCAGACCTCTTTTGCCCAAGCTGAAAAAGATGAAAAGGAAATGGATTCTGTATTTTATGATTTGATTTTCAAGACAGAAAACGGAGATGATTTGATTATCTCAACTACGCGTCCGGAGCTCTTGCCCGCCTGCGATGCTGTTTTTGTAAATCCCTTAGACGAAAGATACAAGAATTTAATAGGCAAAAAAGCTGTAACGCCTTTGGGCGCAGAAGTAAGTATTTTAGCTGACGAAAAAGCGGAAATAGAAAAAGGAAGCGGGGCCGTAATGTGTTGCACCTACGGAGACGAAACTGACATTTATTGGGCGAAATCACATAACCTTAAAGAAAGAATTATAATTGGCAAAGACGGAAAATTGCAAAATGTAGATGAACTTCCGGAAATGAACGGAAAAATTCCTGAAGAGGCAAGAAAAATAATTATCCAAAAATTAAAAAATGAAGGCTTGATAAAGGGTGAGATTAAAATTACCCATAGCGTAGGCGTGCATGAAAGATGCGGAACTCCGATTGAATTTTTGCCGACAACGCAATGGTTTGTAAAAATACTTGATAAAAAATCCGAACTAAAAAAAGCGGGAGAGAAAATCAATTGGTATCCTGATTACATGCAAAAAAGATTTGAAATTTGGATTGAAAATTTAAAATGGGACTGGTGCATTTCCAGAGAAAGATTTTATGGAATTCCCATTCCTGTTTATAATTGCGAAAGTTGCGACAATATTTACATTCCTCAAGAAGAAAATTTTCCCTTTGATCCAAAAATAAAATCCATTGAAGAAAACTGCCCTCATTGCAAAGGAAAACTTGTCGCGGAAAGAAGCGTGCTTGATACCTGGTTTACTTCCGCTCTCACTCCTGACATAAATAACAATCATGAACTTAACGGTCCGCTTAAAGGCGAAATGTATCCAATGTCTTTACGCCCTCTTGCGCATGACATTATCAGAACATGGGTGGTTTATACGATGCTGATGGGGCTTTATAATCATAACGAAATTCCCTGGCGTAATCTTATGATTTCAGGACATATACTTCTTAAAAAGGGAGAAAAAATAAGCAAAAGAACAGGTGGAGGAAATTACAAGCCGGAAGAATTAATCGCGCAAGAATCCGCTGATGCCATTCGTTACGCCATGTTGGGAGCTACCCTCGGCAGGGATGCTTATTATGAAGAACAGGAAGTTCAAAAAGGCAAGAAATTAGTCACCAAAATTTATAATGCCGGAAAGCTGGCGTTGGGAAATCTAAACGGTTTTGACGCTACTTTATTTGACGAAAAAAATCTCCAACCGTTTGATAAATGGATAATTGACAAATCTCTTATGACAGCCGAAAGAATGGCGAAATTTTTTGATGAATATGAGTATTCTCAGGCAAGAAGAGTTTTTGAAGAATTTTTCTGGTCGGAGTTTTGTGATAATTATCTTGAAATTATAAAAGGAAGGCTTTTCAATCCTTCAGATGATGAAAAAAGCAACATCCAAAAAGATTCAGCGCGTTATGCTCTGCATCAAAGCTTTTTAAACGTCCTAAAAATGGCCTCACCTTTTATTCCTCACATAACAGAAGAAATGTATCATGGCCAAATGGAGGCGGAAAATGAATTCATATCAGCAACTGAAAAAGGATATTATTTTGAAACTGAAAAAATCTCAAGCATTCATACCACCAAATGGCCTTCAGTTAATTGGCAAAAAAACAGCCTCGATGAAAAATTGATTAGTGGTGGTGAGCTAGCTCTTATTGCTATTTCAGAAGGCAGAAAAGCCAAAGCGGAAAAAAGCATCAAACTCTCTGCTTCCATTTCAGAAATCGAATTGAAATTTCCTAAAGACAAGCATCAATTATTAACTCCTTTTCTTGAAGACATCAAATCAGTAATGAGATCAGCCTCAATTTCTTTAATTGACGGTGAAGAAAATTCTGTATCAATAATCGAATAAAATTTTCCATATAAAAAAGCCGAATGCGCGCTCGCAAACGGCTTTTATGTTTAAACTGTTTAACTAAGAATTGCTTACATCACGTATTCTTGGCGTGACTTGATCGGTATCGATAGCTGCGCAACACGGAATTCCCCCCGCCCAAATTCCCGGAAAGTTGGGAATTGTTAAAATTGCCTCGACACCTGCCAACTGCAGAACAAGGCAATTTTTTTTCTTGAGCTTATCCAAAATTTCGGAACCTATTTTATCAAAAACTTCGTGCAAGATTATCGATCCGTTTGGAATTCTATCTGCATATTTTGCAAGTGCCCACACAGTGACAGCAACAAAGATAACGGCATCCGTACCAGGAAAATCATCTTCCTTGCCGATCACTTCAACACGCCTTGCCGGCAAAAGATCCTTTATTTTTTTTCCTATGGACAAAGTGCCTTCAGGAATAACTATTGCGGCGTTTTTGGTCATCACCAACGGATGATTTTGCAAAATTGGAAAGTAATCGGGCAAAGGTTCGACTGCCAATGCGACAACTTTTGCCGTAATCCTATCCTCAGGCACATCTTTTCTTTCATTTATCCGATACAAAAAAAATGGCAGTGAATTTCCAAAACTCACACTGTCTGCTCCCACAGATGATTTTATATTTTCCGCCTTTTGCAGGATTTCTCTCATCCTGTTGGCGTACATAGAGCTTTTGAACTCATCATTCGTTGACGAAACAACAAAGATAAGTCCCCAGACATTCCAATGCTGGATATAAAATCCCAACCAGTAAGGCTTCCACTTAATCTTTTGCAAAACGGCATCACGCGCGTAAAGTTTTGCCAAATCTTTTGTCGGAGCATAAGTGACAAGGATATTGCGAATAAGCTTCGTTCGCTTGTTTATCTTGCCAATCATCCTCCACACAAAATCTCGATTGATTACTATATTAATCAATTCAAGTAACAGTTTTAAAAGTACCATTTTCCTACCCTCCTTGATTCCACTTAAGAACAATATTTGAATCGCCTATTCCTTCTTTAATATTTTAAAACATTTCCTAATCACTTCTTTCGTACTTTCTGAAATTCCATAGTCGTTAATCTCCTCTTCGGATATCCAACGCCAATGCTGATGTTCTAAACTAAGCACAACGTCTGATTTTTCAGCTGTAGCCAAAAAATTTATCTGCGTACAATTGTGCACTTCAAATTCCTTCTCAATTTGATAATTGAAAGCAGCAATTTGCTCAACCGCAGAAATCTCAATTCCCGCTTCTTCTTTCACCTCTCTAACAAGAGTTTGCTCTACGGATTCCGACTCTTCTTTTTTCCCGCTGGGAAGCTCCCAAAGATTCGGATAAGTTGTCTCATCAGCGCTTCTTTGCAATATCAAAACTTTGTCGTCTTTTACGATAACCGCTCCGACTACCACTTTTGAGATGATGGATTTCATAAAATAATATTATAAAATAAAAAGATATATTACAAATTTTGAACTATTCGATCAGTTGTAATTATTAATTACACTCACTACAATTGAGATGACAACTTAAGCGCTTTTAGCGCTACCTTTTTATAAAAGGCGGCAATAAAATATTTTACTTTGTCTTACTTTTCTTTTTCTAGGAAAAAGAAAAGCTAAGCAAGTGTTAAAAGCTAACACAAGGAGCAATAGCGACACTGTTGGCTTCACGAGCGACTGGAAATTTTTGTCATTGATTTTCGTTAGCTCGCGCTTTTGGCCAACTTTTCTAAAAAGGTGGCTTAAAAATAAATCCCGCCGTAGCGGGATTTTATTTTATTCCTTCACTATCTGTTTTTTTAGATATTCGATCACCTTCCTGTTGCCGATAACATTCTTTAGATAATCTTTGTACGTTTCTGATTCGAATTGTTTTCTGGCATCAGGATTGTTTGGATAATTTTTCATCATCTCTTCAATTTCCAAACCAATTTCATCATTGGTGACTTCTATCTTTTGCTCTTGATAAATTTCTCTTGCGATTATTGAAGACTTAACTCTCTTTTCAGCCTGGGGCAAGAAATCTTTTTCCAAATCGTCATGAGTTTTTTTGATGCTATTTAAATAATCTTCAAATTGCAAACCTTGTGCAGAAATGCTGTCTTGGAGCTCATGCACCATTCTGTGAGTTTCGTTTTTTAGAAGCGCTTCTGGCAATTCTCCGATTTCAGAAATATCCACAATTTTTTCAAGCATTTCAATTTCAATTCTTCTGTCTTCTTTCATCTCCTCTTCTTGCTGAAGATTTTTCTCTATGTTCTTTTTTAATTCATCTGCTGTATTAAGCTGTGATGCGCTTATTTCTTTGGCGAAATCGTCGTTAAGTTCCGGAAGCTCCACTTCGAATACATTAAGGCATTTCACTTTAAAAACGCACTTTTTTCCAGCCAATCTTTTTTCAAAATAATCATCAGGAAATTTTAGCTCAAATTCTTTTTCATCTCCGGCTTTCATGCCTTCAACTTGCTCTTCGAATCCGGGAATGAATTTATTTTCTCCCAACTGTACGGGAAATTTTTTGTATTGACCGTTTTCGATAGGCACATTATCCATAAATATTTCAAAATCAGTCTCAGCCACATCACCTTTCTTTGCAACCCTATCTACTGTAATCTGTTTAGCTCTCATCTTTAAAATATCATTGATAACCTTGTCCACTTGCTCCTTTTTTATTTCTATTTTTTTCTTTTTCAAATCTATAGTGGAAATGTCTCCCAATTTAACCTTTGGCAAAATAGCCACGGTAGCCGTATATGCAAAATCGTTTTCGGGAGCCAATTTCTCAACTTTTATTTCAGGCTGGCCTATAGTAACAATCTCTTTTTCTTTTAGAACTTCGTAATATGTTTTAGAAATAATGTCATCTACCGCTTCATTTAAAATCGCCATTTCACCGAACTTCTGTTTAATAATATCGTAAGGCGCTTTGCCTGGACGAAAACCGGCAATATTTGTTTCTTTTGATACCTTTTCGGCAGCCTTAATCAAATATGGCGTTAACTCTTGCCACTTTAATTCAACTGATATCTCCAACTGCGATTTTGGCAGATTTTTTATTTCTGATTTCATTATTTTTTTGTTATTTGTATCTGGTATATATTAACAAAAATAAGGCATTTAGTCAACGTAAATAAAGCCAGTATTCTTTTAATTTATTGGTAATAAAAAAAATATTACGTATAACAATTATTTATTTTCTTCCGCTAAATCTTCCGAATTTTTCAGTGAGTCAAAAGAATTCTTTTCAAAGTCTTCCACATTAATCAATCGGACACTATATTGATCTCCCTGTATATTAACTATTTTTAATTTATCGGAATTTTCCTCAATAATATATAAAACGCTTCCCAAAGCATGATCAATTTTATCAATTTTTACTCTTTTATCTCCCACAGTAATCCAATTATCACTTTTATTTAAAGTAATAACGTCTTGGGCTGATGGCGTATAAGTTCCTATATCCAAGGCTTCTTTTGCCAGCTCTTCACCCTGCAAATTTCTTACTTTTTCCGTCATATCTGAATAATAGTCTCTTACCGTTTTTAAAGAATCAAGTATTTTTTTATTTTCCATTTCTATATTGCTTACCATAGTTTGAGAATCTTTTTCACTGTCTTCAATAAATTTTTCCAATTGTTGGTTTACTGAAAGTTTTTCTCCCGTTTTAGTATCAAAGCTGTCAAGCAATCCAAAGCTATCCAGATCAGCAACAACAGCTTCTTTTTCAACTGTTGTGCCTGTGGTCGCTTTTTTTGCCCTCAATACCCGTATCTCTAATTTGCTTTGCGCCAGGCCATTCTCCATACCTTCTTCATACTGTTCAATATCAAAATTAAGCCTGTGAATTTTAACATCCATATCATAAAGAAGACGCTTCTTTAAATGTTCATAATTTTCTTCTTCCGGCCTTCGCGCAGAAAATGGCTTAAGATAACTATTAACAGCACTTTCGTTATCGCGCCTTATATCTTCTGGAAGTTTTAATGCCAATGGATGCACATGCACAGTTACTGCGCCCTTGAATTCTACTAATCTAGAGATTGAACTCCCGCTTGCTATTACTTCCATTCTACACAATTTATCACAAAAATCGTTTTTTAAATCTTCACTCTTTGATATCACATATGACGGATTGCTACCATCTGGAAAAGTTGAATCAATATCTACCATGTTCCATACGTTATACTCAGCCATGTTTTTTTTAATCTCTCTTTTTTCTTTAATTAATCTTAAAATTTCTGAATACTCTCCATCTTCAGTAAATTTCACATCCAAATTTTCAATTGATGATTCTAAAATTTTAATAATAATGTCTTCATCTATATTAGTTATTTCATTATTATTTTTATCAATATCAAAAGTTTCTCTAAGATCAATTTTTTTAATCAGTGGCCTAATCTTATTTTCAACTATTCTTGATTTTGTTATTAATGTTCTGCACAAATTAGCCGTAAGATCAATAATCTCATCACCGGATTTCAATTTGACTATTTTTTTTGGATAATCATATTTTTTTTCATAAATTTTACCATCTCTTACCTCAATTTCTATGCCTCCACTAACTTCTGCACCTATAGTTTCAGCTTTTCTCAATAAACCATATCTGCCTTTGTTTACCAACCTTGCGGGATTATGTGTTACATATTTAATTTCTCCACCACCATCCAAAGGTATGTGAATTTCTTTACTTCCGGTAAATTCTGCAGTTAATTTTAGTTCATCAAAAACAACCATTTCAGAAACAGTTATCTCTTGGTCTCTGGCATCTTTCACTTCAGTTACCTCAGAAATTTCCTGTTCTGTACTTGGAATTTCGGCTGTGCATGAATCTGAAGTTTGAGGAAAGTGTTCACCGATTTTTTTTCGTTTGGATAACATTATTTATCTTAATTTTATAAGTTATCAAAAATATATATTTAACAATATCATCCACCTAAAATAATGTCTATCGATAAAAGTGTAGTTTCTAACTAATTAAATGTATGCGAATTTTTTTTTAAATAGAATTATTTTTTGAAATTTAATAATTAACCATATCACTATTTCAAATCACTATTTCAAATTTTATCTAATTTTAAATATATTATATGTTATTTAATCTAAATTTAGACAAATTAATTCTATTTTCTATTGACAATTTTAGTTAAGTGTGCTATAATTATAGATTAATAATCGCAATAAGAATAGAGAGCTTTTTACGGTAATATCACAGTTTAAGCTGAAGCCAAAAAACTCTCTATAATGAGAGTTTTTTGTTCTAAATTAGTCAAAAAAGATTATTTAAACAAATAAATTTTGGTTAAAATCTCTTTCTTGATTAGTCCATTTTGGTTAAATTCAGGTGGCGGGAGCTTAAAGTGAGAAACTAGCTCAAGAACGTAATTTGACAATTAAGTTAAACATTCTCATGACAAAGTTTGTCTTGAGATTTAAAAATTTCAACTTATCCATGTAAAACATGGGTGGAGGTAAAAATGACGCAACTCCCGATTTTTGATTTTAAAAAGGAAATTTGCTCAGCAGTTAAAAATAACCAGGTGGTTATCATAACTGCCGAAACAGGTGCCGGCAAATCAACGCAGGTGCCGCAATTCCTTCTTGAAGAAGATTATAGCATGATTGTGACACAGCCCCGTCGCTTGGCGGCGCGTACTGTGTCGCAAAGAGTGGCTGATGAACTCGGCCAAAAACTTGGGGAAACTGTTGGCTATCGTACCGCTATGGAGCGTGTAGATAGCCAGAACACCAAGTGCCTTTTCTGCACTGACGGTTTGGCTCTTGTAAGAGAGCTGATGGGTGGAGAAAGAAGCAAAAGAGATGTTCTCATTCTGGATGAAGTCCACGAATGGAACATAAACATTGAGGTACTTGTAGCCTGGACAAAGCTCCAGCTTAGCTTAGGAGCCGATTTCAAAGTCGTGCTGATGAGCGCCACGCTGGAGGCTGATAAGCTTTCGGAGTATTTCAACGATGCGCCGATTATTTCGGTACCAGGAAGGCTGCATCCGATTGAAAAGAGAAAAGCGGGGGTTTCCTTGGAAAGCGACACTGCAGGCCTTCTCAGAGGGGGCCGAAATGTCCTGGTATTTCAACCAGGGAAACCGGAGATTGCGAAATTCATTTCCGACCTTAGCACTTGGAATTTAAACGCTGAGGTACTTGCTCTTCATGGGGATCAAACTCCTGAGGAACAATCAAAGTGTTTTCGCCATTATGGGAGGCCGAAGTGCATCGTATCGACGAATGTAGCGCAAACAAGCGTTACAATCGACGACATCGACGCAGTCGCCGATTCCGGAATGGAAAAACGGAATGAAGTACACGAAGGTGTGGAGGGTCTATACCTCAAAGCTATCTCGTTATCGGATAGCAAACAACGGGAAGGCCGTGCCGGACGTACCAAGTCCGGAATCTACATCGACCATTGCAAGGATTCGCAACGGCTGGAGTTTCCAGTCGCCGAAATCATGCGTTCTTTGCTTGACCAGACGGTGTTACGTCTGGCTGAAGCCGGATTTGATGCGGAACGACTTGATTTCTTCCACCAGCCTGACAAGTCCAAAATCCGTGAAGCTGTCCGCGCTCTGCATGCGCTCGGTTGCATGGATAAAAATGGCAAGGTAACTGAGATCGGCAAAAGGGTTGCCAGGATGCCGATTTCGGTAAAGTTCGCTCGAATGATTATTGAAGGCGAACGCCTTGGCGTCGTTGAAGACGTTATTAAGGCTGCGGCTATTTTGGAAACGGGAGAAATTACTATCCGTCCAAAGGACAAGTATTCCTATCCTAAATGGCGACGTCTTACATCTGAATATGAGTCAGACGTTTTGGCTCAAATCGACGTATTCAATGCAGCTATGAATATGTCGAAGGAAGAACTGCAAGAAAACGATATACACCTCAAGGCCTTTTTCAGGGCCAAAGAAATATATCGGCATCTTGTCCAGTCTCTAAGAAACCGCATAAACATTTTCTCCAACGGCAACAGAGAAAGTGTCATGCGCGCCATTTGCGCGGGAATGGTAGATCATCTATACCATTTTAATTGCGGGATTTACAAAAACGGCGATGAAACGGCGCGCCAGCTAAATCGCAACTCTGTAATCAGAGGAGCGGAGTGGCTGGTAGGCATACCTTGGGATCTGGAAATTAATGGGAGGTACGGGTTAGTAACCCTGAATCTCGTCATTATGGCAACCAAGGTAAATCCGATGTGGTTAGCTGAAATAGCGCCACAACTGGTCGAAATCAAAAAAGGCATCGAGCCGTTCTTTGATTCCGGTATCGATTCCTGCTGCTCTTTGACGGAAATCCGTTTCAACGGACAATTCCTTAAGTCAGAGACTGAGCAGTCTCCGGAACATGAGATGGCGGAAGATGTCTTCAACAACTGGCTTGCGACAGCCATGGCTTTAAAGTAGCCAAAGTCGCAAGGAGAAAAAATGATATTGGCTGAAGTTATCGAAATAAATAAGGAGACACAGTATAAAGCCCGCGAAGTGAATATCCGAGCGGGCAAAACTGTCTTTCCTATAATGAGCCAGGAAGAATGGAAATCTTGGCTCAAAAACCGTCTTAACAGCGCGCGTTGCGCCAAGGAGGTACTTCATCCTGAAAGGCTCCTGCTCCCGGAGCTTGACGAAAACAAGATCCGGGAAGTATATCGGGAAAATCCCGAGAGCATATTTATCCCAGAAGTTGGTGTCTTTAGAGTCTACTATGACTCTAAACCGCAAATACAATTTTCTCGAGAGCTCTTTTCACAAAACAAGTGGACTGAGCTTCCTGATGAAGGAATTAAATTGCCGAGCGGGCGAGAAGTGGAAGTTTCCATCCCTTGTGGATGGCATACTTTCACGGACTCCAGCATTCCCATACTAAAAGAAAAGGTAAAAAACTACCTGAATCAAAGAGCTTGGGAAAGCTGGCAAAAGCCGGAATTGCCCGTGAAGGTAAGCGAAGCAGCATTTCCCGAAATTGAGATAAGACAGTATGGGAAGTGCGCAGTAACAGGCGATCCTCTTTATGCCTATGGTACGGTTCAATCGTACCAGTACTACGATGGCCTGACATGGACAGGGGTATGGTATAAAGAAAAAAGCCAGGCGGAACTGACAAGAGCTAAATCTATTGATGCTCTTGCCGGCTTCAACTCAAAAGAGAGAAAGAAACAAGCTCTCTCTGCCTTGACTATCCCTGATCCAGCGCTTCAAAACGCCCAGATTCCGGAAATAGTCGGAATTGAAGGCGGTTATGGTGTTGTAGCGGTTAACCCTGACCGCTGGTATGATTCCCACTCGCACTTCATTGCGAAGTGGGTAAGCGACCTTGTGGAGGCACAAGTTCTCCGTGAGAGAGCTATGGAGTATTTGGGAGAGGTAAAGGCGAAAGAAATCCAGAAGCGCATGCTAATGGATGCTCAAGCCGAGGCAATAACTGCTAGAGGGAAAGTATTATTTCTCTACAGGGAATGCGAGAATGGCGAAGTAGAACTCAGAAGGAAACTTCATAGTTTCTGCTTTGCTGACATTCCCCCAGATTTACCAAGCGTCTTAGTTTGGACGCAAAAAGCAAAGGAGGTAATTTCCGAGGCGGAAACAGCCAAGGGAAAAATCGAAAAAATAATTGTCAAACAGGGCATTAACGCCCTTGCCGAAAAGTTCAATAAACGCTGAACCGTTTCGGATAAGAC
Organism: uncultured Gammaproteobacteria bacterium; assembly: GCA_964350585.1. GTDB lineage: Bacteria > Patescibacteriota > Patescibacteriia > 2-01-FULL-39-33 > 2-01-FULL-39-33 > JBAYJM01. Next base: position 1,101 of record CAYGKC010000016.1, on the reverse strand, counting down.
TGAGAAGCTGCGAACGAAAAGCAGCTTCTCTTTCCAACTGGATTTTTGAAAAAAATTCAAAAATCCTGAGGAAATATCATAATAATTTCATTTTCTGTCCATCGGAGATTCTCTCTCTATTTCCCTTATTTAAAGTAATAATACTTTAATAACGGATGATCTTCGCTGGGCAGTAAATGGGACTCTTATTAACCATTAAAAAATCAATAGCTCAGTACTATCTAAGGATTTCAGACTGGACTTACAAATATTTGCGAGTCCTAAAGAATTCTTTAGAAACCATCCTTTCCTTATTGCAAGGACAGGAAATCAAAAGGAGAGAGAAATGATTAAAGTTACGGCAATAAAAGATTTCCAATGGATGATTGAAGGCACCTGCTTTGTTTGTAAACAAAGCTTCAGTGGTAATGTGTATGCCTTTGGAGAAGCAGAGGTAGTACGTAGTTGTGGACTATGTCTTCAGTGCATGTCCGCCAGTATGCAGTTGGGAAATGATGAGATTGATCTTGAAATCATCAAGATCGTCGATAAGGCGTTCCCCAAAAAAGAGCATCTGGACGAATTTGCCGCACTGCGCTTGCGTAAGGATGTGGCAAATTACTTGGCGTGGATAGGAAAGGCGAACATCGGCGTGGTAGAAAGCCACGAAGATGAGCAGAATAAGTTTCTCGACTGGCTGAGGAATTACACGGTTAACTATGACTTTTACAGAAGAGTCAAATGTCCGCCCGACCTTCGAAACCGCCATTTAATCGGGATGGGAATCTCAATGGAGGTACTCTCCAGCGAGGACGTCGCTCCCGATAATGACCCGCCCCTGATAGTCGCCCAAGTGCGCGTTTGGTGGGGAGATGCTACTGAAGATCTCCAATTACAAGACACTATGGGAGGAGAAAGAGATGCGGGAGATGCCGCTGTAAGAATTCTTGCGGCTTTGATGAAAGGCAAACGCCTTATGGCGATTTGTATGGTACCCGAAGTAATAGCGCTGGGCCGTGCAGCGCTCAATCTTATTTAAAACTCACGGAGAAGACAGACGCAAACGTGCGACTGCCTTCTCCACTTTTCCGCCCACCGAAGATTCTCTCTCTTTTTCCCGTA
>CAYGKC010000015.1:18392-25287 GCA_964350585.1 uncultured Gammaproteobacteria bacterium | reverse complement strand
AGAAGAATTTTTGATGAATGTGGTAAAAAATTTTTTATTAATTTTATTTTGGTAGATATTTTAGCGCCGCCAATAATCACCACCAAAGGTTTTTCAGGTTTTTTTAATACGTTATATAAATGATTAACTTCTTCTTCTAACAAAAATCCGGCGTAACTTGGCAAATAATCTTGAATTGTAGAAATCGAAGCCTGGTCCCTATGAGATACTGCAAAACCGTCATTTACATACAAATCACCCATTGAAGCTAGTTTTTTTGCAAATATCTTGTCCGCCTTTTCTTCCCTTTGGTCAAAACGAACATTTTCGAGCATTAATATGTTTCCGTTTTTCATCTCGGAAATATGTTTTATAACGTCTGATCCGAATATCTCATCACTTTTAAAAATGTCCTTCTTTAAAAGCTGGCTTAACCTTACCGCCACTGGATCAAGTCTTAAGTTTTCCACCACCTTTCCCTCTGGCCTGCCCATATGCGCCATTAAGATAACCTTTGCTCCTTTTGAAACCAAATATTTTATGGTTGGCAAGGTTTTTACTATGCGATAATCTTCGCTTTTTCCAACTTTAAAATCCTTGGTTAGAGGAACGTTAAAATCCACTCTCAAAAGAACCTTTTTCCCTTTTAAATTATTTATATCTTTAATAGATTTCAGTTTCATATATTACATTTTACCATAAAATAGCAAAGTACAAAAACTATTCATATATGTATGCATTGTAACTATTTTTTAAATTTATTACCTTAGCTGGTTCCCATTAAGAAAGTCTTGATCCAATAGTTACGATTTTACAACCTGGTTTTATTTCTTTTTTTAATTTAAACGTAAGCTTATCCACCAATTTTGGCAGCAAATAAATATATATAAGGTCAAATTCTGAAAAATCCGCTTTAAAAAAATTTTCATACTTGATAAAAATTCCCTTTTTAAAGAAAGTGTTTTTTGCCGCTGCCAAATAAGCCGTTGGAGCAATTTCATAGCCAACACACTTTTTGGGTGAAAATCTCTTTAAGGCTTCAATCAAAAATCTTCCATTGCCACAGCCTAAATCAGCAATTACGCTATGTTTAGGAATATCAATTTCAGCTATTACTTTCATCATATATTCGGGAGGAGTATTTACATAAGGGACTCTTATTATAAACAAGGAAAGAATTGAAAAAAGCAAATAAGCCAAAATTAAAGAAATTATTACGAAAATTATTGAAAAAAATACTGCAAAAAAAATTAACATATATTTAAAATATTTGATAAGCAATTATTTTTTCATCCTCAAAAACCTTATCGAATCCATCAAGGTAAATTTCAGAATATTTTTTTGATATTAAAACGTATTTAATATTATAATCAACCAGCTTTGTTTTTGCATTGATATACCACTCATCATTTAAAACAAAATTCAATTCGGGCTTATATTTTCTTTTTATTTTGTATGAACATCCCTTAAAAATGTCAGAAATTATCGGTTCATTATCTATAAACTGTGAAAGTTTCACTTCTATTCTTGATACATAGCCGTTTAAAATTTTTTTACCGTGTATTGTTTGAGCATACATAGCCTTACCGTAATTGTTAGGATAAGAGCAGTCTAAAATAGCATATGAATCACTATCGTTTTTCATCTTTGAGTATATGGCCGGAAGGCTGTATTGAGAATTAGGATATGGTATTGCTTGCATTTCAATAAGTACTACAATAAATATTAAAAAACATACGGCCACATATTTACCCCTTTTTAAACCTCCGCAAATATTTTTTATTGCAAAAGCGCAAATAATCCCAATACAAAAAATAACTATTAAATTAAATCTACCTGGTACATAAATCAAAGGAATGAATTTATATATGAAATAATAAGGCAATATTATACCTGTATTATAACCATAAAATTTTAAGACCCCGCCAAGACTTAAAACAAAAAAAAGTGCTCCTGAAATAAGCCAGAATCTTACAGATTTATCTTTTCTAATTTTAAAAATTGCGTAAATTATTAGAAATAATATCGAATAACCAATATAATTAGCATTTTCAATGCTTAATGTGCCCATATCTTCATTGTGTACTCTATTAATCAATGGGGATGATATTAGAGATTCAGAGAAAATTTTTGCATAAAATGAAACCTGACTTGGAATAAAATATGTGAGCAGTTCAGGACTAAAAAATAACATCATACCATGATCCCAATTCCAATAATTTTTTGAAAAAAAAGCTACAAAACTGTTATAAAAAATCGGCCATATTAATACTACCGGTATAAAAAATATCAAAGCTAGGCTTAAAAAATAGCCTAATTGCGCTCTAAATTTAATTTTAAACAAATAATAAATAAAATAAATGAATGAAAATAACAAAACTAAGTTCATTTGATTAAAAGATGCCAAAATAATCATCAAAAAAAAGAATGAAGAAAAAAATATATTTTTTAAACTTTGCTCTTTATGGAATTTTATAAAAAATAGTATAAATAAGGGAATCCATTGAACAGTGATTAAATTCAAATGCCCATAAGTATGCCCCATCATATATGATGAAAACACGACTATATATCCGGCCATAAATGAAGCAAAGCGATGTTTAGTCAAATAATAAGCCAGGGCATAAGTAAAAACGCCAGTTAATGTAAGTGAAATAATTACGATAATATTATAGGAAAGAACTAAATTACCGTTAAAAAGATACTGCAAAAAAATTGAGAAAAAACTTTCGACCGGACTTAATGTATGAAGCCATAAATATGATCCAAAAGGATAATGGACATATGGAGTAAAATAAGGATTTTGGAAGTTTGTCACAGCTTCTTTCATCCACCAAAAATTCCACATATTTTGGTAAACGTCTCCGCCATCACCAATGGAATGGGTTGTAATATTTTTAATTACAGGAAAAGTGTTTACTAACACAAGAAGCAAAAAAAGAGCAGCAACAAAAAAATACTGCCTTTTTTCTTTTAAGTTAATAAAGAAAGCTCTAAAATATCTCATAAATTACTCACCGGATATTTCTTGTAAAATCCACTTATTATCAACTATTTTTTTTATAACGATTTCTATTCCTTCGGCCGGTCCTCCCTCTGCCAGCATTTTAATATTGAATTCCAAATTCTCAGCCAATATTTCTTCTCCGTGCTCGACAATTTGACCCAGCTCAATAACCGCTTTGGTAATTTTTTTTAATTTGTTTTTTTCGCCATAATCCATTATTGTTTTATAGATTATATCGGCGAGATGAAAGTCATGCATAAGTTTAGTTGAAAGTTAAGTAGTTAAAAGTTAAAGAGTTTTTACAAGTCCATAAATTAGTTTAGACACTTCAATTGATAAATTATGATTGAGAAGAAATCCCTCTTTTGAAATGTAATTGAGCTTTAGTGCCATATACAACATTGATCTAACTTCCCCACATGATCCTTTCGCAATATATAAAAAATTAATAAACTGTTTATTAGTATTTCTTTCAAATCCTTCCGAAATATTGTTCATAATAGAAATACCTGCCCTTTGTATTTGATCCTTAAATGAGTAATCTTTACAATTAGAAAAACAACTATATAAATTTGTAGTTAAAATCCCAGCCTTTTTCCATGCGATTAAATCTTCAAATTTACTAATCTTCATCTTTTAACTTTTAACTATAAACTTATTACTGCTAGTGTGTCGCACAACTAATACATGGATCATACGCTCTAATAAGCGCCCTTATTTTTCTGGCGCGCTTATCTTCTGGCATATCCATAACCTTGGGCAAATATGCCATAATATCCTCTTCCAAGTTTTTCAAAAAAGAAACTGTTGGTGAAATTATTTGGCAAGCCTTGATATATCCGTCTTTATCAATTTTGTAATAGTGATAAAGCGTTCCTCTTGGCGCTTCTACGGCTCCGGAACCTTCTGTTTCCTTTCCCATGGGATTCGCCCCCGCGATTATTTTTAATTTTTTAGATAATGTTTTTTCATCTTTTAAATTCGGCAAGACTTCATCGAGTAATTTCTTACATTCCTCAATGTAATGCACGATTTCTATAGCCTGTGAACTAATATTGGCAAAGCTATTGTACTGCGGTAATTTCCATCGCAAACCTTTCAGTAGTCCCTTCGCTAACGGATTAAGCTGGGTATGGTTATTATTAATTCTTGCAATAGCTCCAACCATAAAAGCTTGATGATTTAACTCAGCTGACTTTGCGGCAAGATATGGATCTTCTATTTCTTTAATATTTTTTGTAAATTTTCCAGATTTAATGCTTCGATGATCTCCTTTCCCAGTTAATATTTTAATGTCTCCTTCATAAGTACCATATTCTGAATCATTAGTCAGGCTGATATAAGTTGTAGGCCTATTAAGCTGAGGATATTTTATTTTCAGCACGAAATGCACAAGCACCAATGCGCTTTTTAAAATTTTTTCATAGCTGGCTAAAACCTCGTTTAACTTCTGCTTATCGGCCATAACCTTAAACCCTCCCACTTCGCAATTAATGGGATGCACGGCTCTTCCACCTATTGTTTCTATAATTCCCAGCGCCCATTCTCGAACAGCAATTGCCGCTTTCGCTTCTTTGGTGTATTCATTGATAAATTTCAAATCATCTTCAATATTAAAGAAATCCGGCAGTGACAAGAAAAAAAGATGTAAAGCATGGCTATGGATTATTTGCGCCGATTCCATAACTTTGCGAAGTTTCACTGTCTGTTCGCTCGGCTTTATCTTTAGAGCATTTTCCATGGCTTTGATTGATGTAAGCTTATGGACAACAGGACAAATTCCACAAATTCTAGAGGTAATAATCGGCGCTTCGCTAAAATGTCGTCCAATAAGAATACCCTCAATTAAACGAGCGCCCTCGGTCGTCATTATTTTTGCGGATTTTACATCTCCTTTTAAAATTTCAGCCACAAAATCTGTGTGACCTTCCATTTTTCCTATGTGGTTTATTTGAATCTTCATTTTTATTTAAATTTAGATAATATATTTAATTTAGTAGTGTGGACTATTGACAAAATATTATAGTGTATAATGAGAATGTCGAAAAAATGTAGATGTCGGGTATCTTCCTTCCATCGCGAGGAAGTAGGAGATCTGAGCCGTCTATTATGTGCTTAAAGCCCAATAAAATAAATTACTGGCTTTGCGGATTGGTAAACTTCTTGACGAAGAAGTGATACAACCCGGTTCCTGAGGAGAGAATTCACTCCAAAGGGCTGTCCTGACCCAACACTTTTAGGGTCACGGCACATAATAGCGACATTTTTTCCACACCCCATTTTTAAGGGATTTGGGCAACGGCCTGACATCAAACCTCTTCATCAAAGCTCGGCAGAGTGGCGGTGGAGAGGCTTTTTTAATTTTTACTTAATATTTTTAAAATATACTTGAATTAGCTCCAAAAACGGATGTCCGCCTCTACAGGCTCATAACCTAGGAGTTCGGCTTCTTTCAAATTGCCAAAGTGGAAGCAGCCCTGTTATCCACAGAATTTTTCCCGTGATGAAAAATTTCGGCGATTAAAAAGATGGAGCAGCGACGGATCGCTTCAGCCCGGACATTCGAACCTCGACGTCTGATCAAAGACTCTCAATCTTCGTGAAGACGTCGAGGCTTTTTAATTTTTGCCTAACATTTTTTAAATATACTAATGAGCTCTTTCGCAAACGGATGCCCACTCAAAGACTCATGCCCTTTGAGTTCTGTCTCTAAACAATTACTAGGAGAATATCGAGAGAATGTGGCCACAAAGGGATCTCTATCTCAAGATCCAATGGTAGCTGTTTAGTTTGAAAGAGTACGCAGACCGCGCGTAGGCAGTCGGACATTCGATCCTCGGCGCTTTCTAGTTATTGCGCCGAGGCTTTTTCATTTTTTGTTAATGTAATTTGCAAAATCATCCCTTACTCCGAAAATTTCCAAGACTCGGTAAATTTGATCTTTACTAAACCTACTTTCAAGATATTTTAACATATTTTTTGCTTGTGCGCCTTCAAACATTCCCCTGCACCCCCAACATGCTTGCTTGCTTTTTAGACATACTGCCTTGCATCCTGCTAAAGTTATCGGACCAAGACAAATCTCTCCCTTTTGCAACAGGCATTCGCTTCCATTCAAATGGCATTCATAACAAACAGGGTTTTGCGCAATCTGAGGAATTTTTCCCGAAAGCAATTGGCTAACCATTTCATTAAACTCATCTCCATCAATAGGACAGCCGGGAATAGTCAAATCAACTACCACAAAATTATCCACTTCTTTTATATCAGGATTGGCAACCTGCGCTTTTTTATATACTGATTTTATTGTCTTATGCTTGCATCTGTAATTTTTTATTTCCCAAACTCCGCCCAATGCAGCGCAGTTTCCCAACACAACAAGGATTTTCGACTTCTCACGCATTTGCTTGAGAAGCTTTATATTTTCTTTGGTAATCGGATTGCCTTCAACAAAACAAATATCATATTTTTCTTCCACAACTCCCCCTTCTTTAATCAGCCGAAAATCACCAATATCTATTTTTTTCGCCAAATCTAAAAATTTCTGTCCTTGATCAAGTATGACAAACTGGCACCCTTCACACGAAGTCAAACTCACTATTGCTACTTTTGGTTTTGATAATTTTTTTGGCATTATTTAATTTCTTTTTCCAATAAATTAGTTACTGTTTCTCTTAATTTCCTTTTTCTTGTTATGGTGTCAATAAGCGCATCAACATCTTCTCCATTTTTCTTTTTTTCTACTATCTCCTTAATCTTTACTATTAAAAAATCTGCTTTATAAGATTTATCTGCCATAATAATTTCACCGGACTCTTCTATCATTCCAAATAAAGCATCAAAATCTTCTGCCAATGTAAAAGGGTAACTTTCTTCTCCATGTTCTTTCAACCACTGATCAAATTCTTT
>CAYGKC010000015.1:4984-18292 GCA_964350585.1 uncultured Gammaproteobacteria bacterium | reverse complement strand
ATGTAAAAGGGTAACTTTCTTCTCCATGTTCTTTCAACCACTGATCAAATTCTTTTAATTTTTCAATCTTAGATGCCCAATCAATACCTGCGTTTAAGTTTGAACTACTCATTTCATTCCGAATTTGTATTATTTCTTCTTGCGAAGGTAAATCTTCCCGGTCTTTGATATTTTCCATATCTTTAGACTTTTCGCTCTCATCTTTTTCTAGTAAATTTTCATTTTTATTGATAAGACCAATATCTTGATCATCTTCTGGTAAAGGTAAATTTTCCTTGTCTTTGATATTTTCCATATCTTTAGACTTTTCGTTCTCGTTCTTTTCTAGTAAATTTGGATTTTTATTGATAAGACCAATATCTTGATCAATATCATCAACACCTCTTGATTGAGGCAATTTGTCCGAAAAAAATTTCTCATTCATACTTTTAGATTTTAATATTTAATTCCTCCTCTAACATATTATAACTCAATTCACCTTTAAAGAGCGCCCATTTTTCGTACTTTCTTTCTCGATCAAAAAACTTGTTTGCGTATATGTAATAATCCTTGCGATAATTTTCAGGCGTCAGATTAAACATTACGGAATTTGCACCTGCCATAAAACATTTCTGCCTTGATTCAGTTCCGCCAACCGTTTCCATTGCCGTTGTAACGGAAATTCTTGATTTTGGCATTACTAAACGGCTAACTGCAATAACTCTTCTTATTAATTCAAAATCGACACTGTCTTCATTTTCAAGAGGAGTACCACCCGATGGTATCAAAGGGCCCATTGACGGCATAAAAGTATCTAGTTCTTTCATTAACATTATATCATTAGCGAGATCAGAAGTCGTCTGTCCCGGAAGTCCAATAATCATGCCTGTCGAAATAAGATAGCCGATTTTTTTCATCATCTTCAAGCTATCAATGCGATCTTGCAATATTTTTCCTGGATGAAACTTAGCATATAAATCAGCGTTAGAAGTTTCAAACCTGTACAGCACGCCATTAGCGCCCGCTTCTTTTAATTTTTTGTAAGTTTCAAATGATCTGTCTCCAATGCTTAAATATAGAAATACTCTGGCTTTCGCTTTTATCCCCTTTACTATTTCTAATAATTTTTCATCGTCATACCATAGATCTTCTCCAGATTGTAAAACCAAAATTTTATAGCCTCTGACGTTTACCGCATCAACCGCTGTTCCAATTATTTCTTGCGGTTCCATGCGATAGCGATTTACACTCGAGTTGCTTTTTCGCAATCCGCAATATAGACAGTCATTTTGGCAATTGTTGGAAAATTCAATTATGCCATGAATGCATATGTGATCTTTTATACTCTCCTTTCTAACAATATTCGCCTCAGAATATAGCGATTCCAACACTTCACACACGTGTGAAGTATTCATGTTATTATCTAATTTAATTAGATATTCGATTTCAGCGTGCGTTAAGGCTCTTTTTTTAGAATTTAAAATAATATCCTTGTATTTTTCATCCAAATCATCCAAATCAACTTTTTTATAGGAGCTTAGAAGCTCGAAAATCTCCTTTGCCTCTATTTCATCTATCTTTTTTATTAAATAATCTCCGGTATATAGAACATAGTCGCCAGCAGAAATCTTATCAGATGTGCCGATTTTTATTTTTTGCGCTTTACCATTTATCAACACTTCCGCATAAAAGTCAGATGCAGAAATTACTTTAGCTGGAAGTGTTAGACACATAATTAAATATTAACTTTAAACTTTCAAATTTATAATTCATAAACATATATCGGAAGATCAATTTCAGTAGGTTTATCTCTCTTAACTAATTTATTTTCCAATTCTTTAATTGGCCAACAACCAACCACTATTTTTGTTCCCGGTTTCAATTCTTTTTCAAATTTTTCTACCAATCTGCCATAACATTTATTAAGCAGAAATACAAAAACAACGTTTGCATCAGAAATATTCCTTTTAAACAAATCACCAAAAATTATTTTTGATTTTTTATGCCAAAAACTTTTAATCCATGAGTAAAGGAAAGGTAGAATGAATATTTCAACTCCATAAGCCTTTGCTCCTTTATTTGATGCTTCAAAAACAAGCCGACCGTCTCCACTTCCAAGATCGTAGACAACATCTCCTTCCTTAACATCCCCTAAAACCGCCATTCTTGATTTATCCTTTCTTCTTGTCGGTATCCAGGGCGCAGCGGATTTGGCACCCCAAGCTGCGCTAAGAAGTACAATTAAAACTGCCAAGTAAATTAAGATTTTAATAAAGAAATCAAATCTCATATTGCTCCATTTATATTTTTAATCTGGTCCCAAGAAAACACTGGTCCATCCTTACATACATAATATGGGCCAATAGCGCAGTGTTGACATACACCCTCTCCGCAATACATTTTTCTTTCAAGCGAAAGATAAATATTTTTAGGAGATATTTTCTTTTTTAATAATTCTTTAATAACAAATTTATACATTACGGGCGGACCGACTATCACGACTACTGATTTTGGATCAATTTCCCTTTTGGCAATTAAGTTTGTAACAACTCCCCTTTCGCCTTTCCATTGCTTAGAAGGATTTTCCAAAACCATCGCAAACTCTGAACTTCTATTCCATAAAGGATATTCTTTTTTAAAAAGCATAGTATTTTCATGCTTACAACCATAAAATATCTGCATTTTTTTCGCCTTTAACGTGCCAGACATAAAATCAATAATAAGAGATCTTAAGGGAATAAAACCGCAACCTCCACCAATGGCTATTATCGGCAGGCCATTAAATTTTTCCACATCAAAACCATTGCCAAATGGACCTCTTAGCCAGACAAAATCGCCGGCAACCAGACTATTTAACTTACGCGTCAATTGACCGACACTATTTATGGCTAACTCAAAATATTTAGTCGAATCTTTTGATGTTGAACAAATACTAATAGGGCATTCACCCCATCCAGGCAATCCTATCTGCATAAATTGTCCAGGCAAAAAATCAAATTTCTTTTGCAAATTGTTTTCAAAAGAGATTCTTAATAATTTTATATCGGCAGTTTCTTCCGAAACAGAAATTATTTTTGCTTTTTTTGGCTGATAAATATTATTCATATCTAACGCTATATTTTTTTCAAAATTTCATATATTTTTATTCCCACTGGACAAACTTTAACACATCTGCCACAACTAACGCATCCGGGCATGCCATATTGCCTTGGAATTCTGACAAATTTATGCGTGTACCAAAAATATATTTTTTGCTTGACCGTATCTTGAGGCTTAAAGCCTCCAGCAACTCTAGAAAAATCGTTATAAAAACAGTTTCCCCATTTTCTTACTCTGCCGGGATTTTCGGGATCTAATTTATCTTCAAAATCAAAACAAAAACAGGTTGGACAAGAAATAGAGCATTTTCCGCATGCTATGCATATTTCACCAAGATCTTTCCAAACTTTTTTGTTGAATGATTTTGCCATCTTTTCTTGAAGTTGCAACATTTTCTTATCTAATGGTGTTTTAGGACTTGAACCTGCATATTCAATATTATCATAAGAATTAATTTTACATTTTTCTAGAATATCCTGCCCATACTTCGTACCTGAGAAAAAATTATATTCGCCATTTTTAAGCCTGGCTATAAAAATATCAAAAATTAAATGCCGTAAAACATTTTTTTCAAATTCATGACTGAAAATAGAATATTTTTTAAAATCAATCGGCCAACTATCGCTATAACCTATTATTAGTGAATTATTTCTTCTTTTCTGAAAGGATATGTCATCCTGGAACACATGTTCAAAAAGAGTTGTAGCCCGTAAATCCAATACGTTAATGCCGAACAACGCTTTTTTCGACGCTACTGCAATTTTTTCATTAATATTACCTTTTGAAAAATCGAAAAGACTTTCACCATGAGGTACAAAGTGATTTTTCCAGGTATTTACCGGAACTTGAGCTGAAAAATCAATATCATTAATATCTACAACCTTCCCAATCTTTATTTCAGATCCCTTCTTTACAGGAGCATAAAGTTCAAATCGGGCATTTAGATACTGCAAAAATTTTAAGAATTGTTTTTCTTTCATATTAAAATTATAGCACAAATAAAAAGGCGGGTCACACCGCCTTTAGCTAAACAATTTTGATTTTATCCTTTATAAACTGCCTGAGATCTTCGCCAATATCCTTATCTTTCAATCCATAATTTATGTTAGTCTTAAGCCATCCCAATTTTGTGCCTGTATCATTTTGAATGCCATCAAGCAATTTTGCAAAAACTGGTCTTTTTTGTAAAAGCAAATCTATGGCGTCTGTAAGATAAAACTCTCGGCCGTCTTGTGCTTTCATTGTTTCTAAAACCTGAAAAATATCAGGTTTTAATATAAAGCCGCCAACGCAAGCTATCCTGCTTTCTGTTCCATCGGGACCGGGCTTTTCTTTAAGCCTTTTAACCTCCATTATTCCTTCCTCTGATTGCAATCCTTCAATTATACCGTATTTACTTGTTCCTTGATCATCTGTCATTACAGCCGTAATTACAGGCTCATTGTATTTCTCATAAGCCTCTATTAATTGTTTCAAATGCGGTTTTCCTTCCGGGCAATCAAAAATTTCATCCCCATAAACAACAGCAAAGGGCTCCTCACCGATTAGCTCTTTTGCGTTTAACACGGGCGTACCTGTTCCATAGGGGCCTTTTTGACGAATATAAATAAAATTAGCAAGCTCGGCAACTTCTTTGATTGATTTATATGCCTCTTGTTTTCCACTTTTTAAACATAATTCTTCTAATGTCTCCAATCTATCGAAGTGATCTTCCAAAGATTTTTTAGTTGGACCAGTGACAAAAATTATATCTGTTATGCCAGCTTTTACGGCATCTTCTACAATATACTGAATTACCGGCTTATCCAAAATTGGCATCATTTCCTTCGGTTGAGCCTTTGTTGCCGGAAGCATCCTAGTTCCAATGCCTGCGACTGGAATTATTAATTTTCGAACCTTTTTATTTTCCATATTTCTAAATATTAATTAAATCAAAACTGTTAAACATCTGCCTTAAAATGTCGTCTACTTTTTTATTTTTCTTTAAAGATTCAATATCATTCATAATATTTTCTACAATTGACTCATTATACCCTATATTAAATGCGAAAGTCCTAATAGAATCTATATTTGGTTCATTTGAAAAATATTCTTGGAGGGTTTTATGCCATTTACTGATGTTTATTGTTGAAATGCCCATTAAAGATTCTTCTTCTAAAACATTATCAAAATAACCGATAATATTTCTCCAATCTTTTAATTCCTGATAAAAAATAATATCCTCATATATTTTTAAAGAAGCCTCGATAAACTTTGATTTTGGACATAATTCATAAACTCCACTTTTTAAAATGTATTCATTTCTATTAATATCGATAAATGAATGTATCAGTATTCCAATTTCAAAAGGACTTTTACTTTTTATGCCTTTTAAGTTTAAATCTGAGAAGTGCGTTTTGTTTCTATCAATATTAGCAATTAATCTTATATCGGGAAACAAAGCACCGACAAAAAATTCCTTCTTGAACTTGTCTATAAAAAAATTATTAAATATTTTTTCAGAAATTACCGCATGTGTAACTGGCGTTGACATAACTTATTCCCCTTCAAAAGAAGTTTGGGCGTAATAGCTATAGCCCGCTTCTATTAATTTTTTACTTCCGCCGATATCCGGCAAATCCACTATAAAAGCAAATTCTACAATTTCTCCCCCGATTTTTTCAACCAATTTTGCTGAGGCGATCGCAGTCCCGCCCGTAGCAATAAGATCATCTACAATGACAACTTTTTGGCCGGCTTCTATAGCGTCTTTGTGAATCTCGACGCAATCAGTACCATATTCTAAATCATATTCTTCTTGCTCAGTTTCAGCAGGTAGCTTACCTTTTTTACGAACCGGCACAAATCCCTTTCCCAGCAAATAAGCAAGCGCTCCGCCCAGTATGAATCCACGCGAATCTATTCCAACAATAATATCAATATCAATGTTCTTATACCGCTCAACGAAATCATCAACACAAGCCCTTAGGCCATCGGGATCTTTAATTAATGTAGTAATATCGCGAAACATCACACCTTTTTTAGGCCAATCCGCAATACTTCGAATACGTGATTTTATGGGCATATAAATTATTAATTTCTAGAATAAAAATTCTTTAGCAATAGATAAAACTAAAAAATTAACCAATCCGTGGGATAATTTTAATGAGAAGTCTTTTCACTTTATCTACATTCTTATTCATTGTATCTAAAATCATCTCCCAGGTCACATGCTCTCCATCATCCTTCCAACAATCATAATCTGTTGACATGGCGATTGTCTGATAAGGAATTTTGAGCTCGTTTGCAAGAATAACCTCAGGACAAGTGGACATATTTATTATATCAGCTCCCCATTGCCGAAACATATGGCTCTCTGCCTTTGTCGAAAAACGAGGGCCTTCAATCGTAATTACCGTCTTATCGCTATTAAATTCAAAACCCAATTCCTCGCAAGTTTGTGTTATTAAATCGCGCAAGTTTTTATCATAAGGTTCTGCCATTGCGGTATGGACCACCTCGTCCTTAAAGTATGTTAAATTCCTGTGCCTAGTAAAATCAATAAACTGGTTTGGAAAGACAAGATTTCCCGGCTTTATTTCCTCCCTCAATGAACCGACTGCTGTTGTAGCCAAAATGTGACTGCATCCTTCATCTTTAAGCGCTAGCATATTTGCCAAAAAATTCACAAAGGTCGGGGGCGTGCCGTGAGATTTACCATGGCGAGCTAAAATTACAACATCAACACCTTCAATTTTTCCGCAAGTCAAAGCGGATGACGGTTTGCCATATTTATTTTCAACTTCTTTTATCTGCGGATTTTCCAAAATATTTGGATCATCCAATCCCGATCCGCCTATTATTGCGATTTTCATAGCTATTCAAAACTTATTATCTGAAAACCAAAATTTTCAACTTCTTCTTTAGGCCAAAAATTGACATCTTTGGTTTTTAAAACGTATTTCACTTCTTTTCGTAATTCTCTTCCGGTATATTCTTTATTTTCAGGATTCCATTCTTTTAAAATTAATAAATCGCCGGCATTACATTCCCAATCTGCCAACCTTAGTTCATATTTTTTGTCACCGTCTAATATTTTTTGAAAATATTCCGGCCAAACTTTTTTTTCAATAATATTTTTATCTGACATTTTCTTAAATTAGAAATTAAAAATTAACTAAAATATCTTAGATGGACGGGGAAACGACGACGTTTCCCCTTTTGAAATTCAAAACCAGTTACTCATTGGTTTCTTTAGATTGGCAATGTGGACATTTAGTTCCTTCAGGCATATTCGGATAAACCTTAAAGATATTTCCACATTCACAGATATCCTCATATACCCCAGAAAATAATTCAATTACACTAATACCTCGACTCATGGCAAATCCCCTTCCGTTTATAGTCCCAAATAAAGGTCCTCAATGCATTGCTTTTTTGTTTGTGTCAGTATTTGGTTATTAACACTGGCGCCTTCGGCTTCGAAGCAACGACATATGTTCTCTTGCGCAACACAACCGTCACACATACTGCTGTTATTTCTGTCTTCAAAGATTTGACCGCACTTAGAGCAAACTTTTGACGGATGCAATCCCATAACAAAATCCTCCTTTAAATGTCCGTCTAAAATATTTTAAACACTCGGCTTTTCCAATTGTAAAGGTTCGATGGCGCTTTCTGCGCCTGTTATTTTAACTACATCTTTATCAATTTTTTTAAATTCTTTATATGCGGCACTGTATGAATTAACAGTTGTTCCCAAGTTACTTCCTAGTTTTTGCATATAATCATCATAAGCATTAATATGCCTTTGAAGCATTTCTACTCTTTTAACTATTTCTTTCGTCTGCTCCTCGATTTTTAAAGCTCGAAGGCCTTGCAAAACGGTTTGCAGATAAGCGGCAAAAGTCGTGGGTGAAACAATAATAACTTTCTTCTCCCTGAAAGCATAATCCATTAAATTTTTTGTATTGACTTTTACTGCGCCCACTTCATTTACCAATAGATCATAATAAATCGCCTCCGCGGGAATAAACATAAAAGCAAAATCCATCGTGCCTTTGCCTGGCTTTATATACTTGCTCGTTTCATCGATCCTTTTTTTCAAATCATTTTTAAATTCTTTTTCATAAGCTTCTCTTCTAGTAGCATCTGTTTCATTTACAACTCTATTATAATTTTCCAAGGAAAATTTGGCATCAACTGGAATTATTCCGTCTTTTGTAAAAATAGCCGCATCAACCGTATCACCATCATCAAACTTATATTGCAACTTAAACGCAGTCGGAGGTAGAATATTTTCCAAAACCAACTGCAAACCAGCTTCGCCAAGATTTCCTCTTTGTTTTTGCGAAGTCAAAACTTTTTCTAAATTCTTCAACTGTTCCGAAAATCCCATCACTTGCTTGTTTGTTTCATGAAGCTCAGTCACCTTTTCCGTAACTCCCTTGATTATACCCATGCTTTGTGCAAACTGCGTCTGCATCTGATTTGTCGACTGAGCCAACTTACTATCAACAGTCTGATTGAGACCCTTGATGCTCAAATCCATTGTCTGATTTAATTCTTTAATCCTTTCTTGAAGCATCAAAAAAGACTGATCATCCTTTTTGCCCATAGACATTTCCGACAGCTTTTTATTAAAAACTAAAAATATGCCGACGACAACAGCTACCAAAATAAGGATTAGTATTGATAAAAAAATTTCCATAGTTTGATTACAAATATTTTTAGGAAGCAGGGAAACAAAATACGTTTTCTGCCTCCCCATTTACTTTAGACCTACGGACCTTCTGGACTTTTTTCCTTTTCAATATCATTCAGGTCCGGCGTTTCAAGACTTGATAAAGCCTTAAGTGGTATATGATATTCTCCGGATACCACATCTTTTCTTGCTCCGCAACAGCACATGAACCTACCATGATCATCCTCCGCAAACATCTCCTTTCCGCAATTCGGACAATCAGGTTTTCCATGCCTTCTGAGGTAAGTATCAGTAACATCCCAGTATGACATTTCTCTTCCCTTTCTTTAGTTAAACCTCCTAAAAATATTCGTTTATAAAGAGCATTTATTAAAGTAATCTTAACAAATTGGCAGTCATTATTCAAATGCCGATTTTGTGTTATAATGCCACCATTATGGAAAATTTAACCTGGTTAGAAATTTCGAAAAAAGCCCTAAAAAACAACGTTTGCGAGTTAAAACGCTTAATAGGTGATAATTCAAAGTTGGGAGTAATTGTCAAAGCGAACGCCTACGGTCACGGCCTCCAAGAAACATCCAAAATTTTCGCTGATGCAGGCGCAGATTGGTTTTGTGTCAACTCTTTTGAAGAGTTGGAAGTAATTAGAAATAGTGGAATACTTTTGCCTGTTTTAATCATTGGCTTTGTGCCTCAATGGCTAATAAAAAAAGCTTTGGAACTGAAGGCAATATTTTTTGCATCTGATTTGGATTTTTGCCGACAAATTTCAAAAGAAATCACTGGCAATGGAAGTGCAAAAATATTTATAAAAATTGATACCGGAATGTCACGACAAGGCATACATCCCGATGAATTAGATTATTTTTTAAAGGAAATGCCGGCCAACATTGAAATTGTTGGCATGGCAACGCATTTTGCGAGCGCGGACGGAGAAATACAAAACGGCCACTTCAGAAAGCAATTTGAGTCATTTAAAAAAATTTCAGACAAAGCTGAAACAATTTTAGAAAAAAAATTAATACTGACTTGCGCTAACAGCGCAGCAACGATGATATATCCGCAAACAAGAATGAATTTGATAAGAAGCGGACTCGCTTCATACGGTTATTATCCCAATGAAGAATATAAAAAATTATTAGCTGAAAAAATAAAACTTATTCCTGCTCTATCCTTTAAAACTATAATTATGGCTGTAAAAAAAATTCCCAAAGACAGCTATGTCGGCTACGGCTGTACATACAAAACAGCAAGAGACACAAAAATTGCAATTCTACCTGTAGGCTACTATGACGGCTTGGACAGAAAGTTAAGCAACTGCGGAGAAATTTTAGTTAACGGCAAACGCGCCAAAATTATTGGCAGAATTTGCATGAATCAAACTATTGTCGATATTACAGATAATTATAATGCAAAAATCGGCGATGAAGCCGTAATTTTGGGCAAACAAGGAGATGAGGAATTGTCCCCTTGGCAAACAGCCCAAATAGTCGGTACTAATTGTTATGAAATTATTTCAAGAATTAGGGAAAACATTCCTAAAATTTACATAGAATAAAAAAATATATTTAGCTTTTAACTCTTATAATCTGCAAATCCCCGATTTTCCTAGTATTAAATTGCACATTAATACGCCTTCCTAAAATAAAAACGAGTCGAGATATTATCCACAGATAACTTTTTTTCTTTTGCCAAAAATAACCGTGGGCAAATGAATCTATAAACATGCAAAATTCTATAAAAATAGTAAGTGGCAAAAGCAAAATTAAAGTTATAATCCTATAATTTTGTAAAAGCATCATTATCCTATTTTTTTCTAAGTGAAAATATTTTGCCTTATCCTTGCCTTCATTTAAATGGCAATGCGCGACAGAATTAGGATCAATTAAGATTTCATAACCCGCCAAGCGCATCCTCCATCCCAAATCAACATCTCCCAAGTCAAAAAATTTCTCATCGAACAATCCTGTTTTCTTTATGGCGGACATCTTAATAACGCATGCTCCGATTGGCGCGTAATCAACCTTAAATGGCGTTTGACTTTTTGTTATTCTATTGGGGTAGCTTATGCCAGCAACATTCACTGTTCCGCCCAATGACTGCAAAGTTTTATTTTTTTTATCTAAAATTTTTGAGCCGGCGATTCCCGCTTTTTTCTTTTTTTCCAAAAGTGAAATCATATCGCCGAGCCAAAAGCTATTAAGTGAAACCTCTGCGCGTAAAAGCACCAGATATTCTGAATTATATTTTTGCGCGAAAAAATAACCCTGATTGAAAGCGGCACAGTCGCCCAGTTTAGCATTATTTACAATTACCTTAATTTCAGGAAAATTATCCTTTACATACCCAACAGAACTATCAATTGATTTTTCATCAACTACAATAGTTTTGTAGAATTTTTTTGGATAACTTTGCCTTTCAATACCACTAAGACAATCAGGGAGTAAATGCCTGGAATTTTTTGATAAGACAATAATTATTACTTTCTTGTTTAACATGATTTATGCTGATTGACGTTTTTTTTTATTTTGAATTTTTACAATTATCTGGCCGATTATTAGAAATATGGCGATGTTAATAATATCCAATACAAGCTTTGGTCCGTCGTTTGCCCAAAGGTCTAACAAAAGCATTGGCAAGGTTAAAATCAAAGCAGTAATATATTTATACTTTATTTTCTTTATAAATAAGAAGCAAAATAGAATAGTTATTGATAGGTAAGAAGCTAATAAACCATCAAAATAACTTATTAGCCATTCACTATTTAATAGTATCAATCCCGAATCTATAAAATTATAATAAATCTTTCCACTTATAAATGCAGTAACTAATATTAAAATTAACCAAGAGGCAAAAATAACAAATCTCCTTAGATATTTATTCATATAATAAATTAATTCTTAAATAATCAATATTTGCTTTAATTATATCATAAACTAAATCATCTAGCTTACCCTGTTTTTTTAAATTTTTTAAATGGATATCAAGAGTATTTAATTTATTCTCAGTATTACTCTTACTGCCTTTAAACAGCTCAAAATCCCTTTCTAATTGTTTTAAGGGTGGCAATAGCTTATTTTTAGCTTCTTTGGTTAATAGCCCGCTTTCATAAAAATTTTCTATATCTTTTATTGATGTTTTAATATTGGCAATAATTTCCAATTCTACTGTCTCAACTGAGCTATTTCCGGCAGAATCCGTTGCAGTTAGCCTTAATTCATATGTTCCTACGGAATAAAAAGATAGATCAATAGTACTGCTCGTAACGTTTTCGCCATTAAGGGTAATTGAGGGCATTACATTACTGGAATAGTCGTCATAAACTTGATATTCTAAGGATAAAATCTGAGACCGGAAAAATTTTTCACCTGAATTTGGCTTTACTATTTGTATCACTGGTGCGGTTACGTCTTCGGGCATTAAATCAGTTAAAAAATTTTCTTCTTCTTCGGATGGATTAAAATCAAACAAAAATTCTTGCTGTTGATCTTCAATAATATTTCCCATAAAATTTCTTTGGACTATGCTTTCTTCATCCACATAAGCTAAATTTAATTTATAATCACCATCAGCCGTTCCTAATAATTCAACTTTATAATCGCCTTCGCCAGGATTTGGTATAAGGGCAAATTGCATGCCGTCTTCATTGAAATAAAAAGACTTGTTTATTTCACTAATTTCATTTCCTTCTGCATCCATACCCACTCTATTGCCTTGAGGATCTTTTATTAAAAAATTAGCGGGAGAATAAATCCTTACCATAAACCATTTTTCAAATATATTGTTTGAAATATCGTTTAACGGCAAGTTCCCAGAAAGAAAGTTTATAATTTCCTTTTGCGAATCAGAAACTATCTTCGTGTGATTACTATTAAAAGTGAGCTCATTCTCAAATAAGCCATTATTACTTCTTTGTGGGACTGTTCCATCTCCACTGCCATTCACTAGTCCCTTAATGCCAAGTAATCCGTCATAGTTTATAGGATAGCCATGTTCCCATCTGCCATCATCAAAATATTTATCCTCAACTACCATATAATCCAAGGTATCCTTCTTATTATTATCAGCTACAATATTTAAAACATCTACAGCCTCTAAATTCTGCATATTAGATTCTTGGTTGAGTAGTTCCAAAAAATGATTTCTTGGATAATTTTCCGGATATGTTCTAAAATCTCCGCTATCTGATTCTTTTATATAATCATAGATAGGCAGTAAATCACGTACTGATGAAATATCATCTCTTACATAACTAAAAACATTATTGTGACCATTTTTATAAGCTTCAAATCCTATAATTAGTGATTTAATAACATCATAGGCATCATTTCCAATACTGCCTCCTTCCCACATCAAATAAGCCGCAGGCGCTCCTAGATGAGGAGTAGCAATAAAGACCAACTTATCAACATCATTATTATAATAAGTACTTTCAATATATGAACGAGCCAATAATCCTCCCATCGAATGACCCACTAAATCAACCTTGTCCGATCCGCTAACTTCTTTAACCTCTCCAATTTTTCGCATCAAATCATCCGTATTGG
>CAYGKC010000015.1:3435-4884 GCA_964350585.1 uncultured Gammaproteobacteria bacterium | reverse complement strand
GATCCGCTAACTTCTTTAACCTCTCCAATTTTTCGCATCAAATCATCCGTATTGGATACATTGTTATCTCTCCATTGATAAGGAAACGCGAATAGGTTTACTCCCTCTTCATAACCTACTGCTTTAAAAGCCTCCCATAAGTCATCATAGGTATTTAAAATAGGATCAAGTTGCCACTGGCCTTTAACTTTCCAACTGCCCATAATACCGGGAATTAAAATTATGGGGTTTAACTTGTTTGCAAAAAATGGTTTTCTTGCAAACGGCTGATAAATAGCAGATCCCCTATAAACATCCAAAACCACGCCAGTAAAGTAAGTTGGATCATATACATCCGCATATGAAGGTCCATCCTCATGGCCCCAGTAGTTATTTGTCAAATCAGCTTGAGAGCTACAAGTAACACTATTATCCCAATGACAATCATTATAAGGATCATTATAGTCGCAGTAAGTTGGATTATAAATATCACTATTATTCATGCTTACATTTCTAGAATTGGAGAAAGAAATTTTTCCTTTGTTATCTATAAAACGACTATTGGAAATTCTCATACTATTCGCCAAATAAGCGCTAATAACTGAACCTCGAAAAAGCTTGCCTGGAGTATTTGTTTGAGTTGCTCCACCACTTCTGACAGTTACATAATTTAATAAGCCGTTTGCTGACCCACCCTGGAAATATATCCCTCTCCATTCTCCGATTCCCGCTGAAGTGGTAGTCCCATCTCCGTTTGTATCGCCCCCGAAAAAATCATCTTTAATCGATACAATAGAAATCATCGCATCTTTTGTTCCTGAGGCATAAAAATTTCCATAGATTTGAATAAAACTGTTAAAACCAATTTTCAATATTGAACCAGGTTGCATAATTACCGTACCGCTCGCATTAACGGTGAGAGAGCTAAAATCCGGTATTACATAAACATTCCCGGTATGCAAGACAGTTGTCGTTGTTACTTTATGATTTGCCGGAAATAATACAGTCTCGGCGCTTGCTTTTGGACAAAACGAAAAAGCTCCTGTTATTAATAAACAGAAAAAAACTAGAAAAAATATTTTTTTCATACCTCCTTTTATTTATTATTTTGAGAGGAATTACTCCTCACAAGAAGAATTTTTATGCTTCAGAGACCTGGATATATGCCTGGGGATCCCTAATGCCCTTTTGGGCTTCTAAATAATCAAATGTCTGCTTTAGGCCTTCATCCAATAAAATTACAGGAAACCAACCTAATTTTTCTTTAGCGGCTGTTATATCTGCTATTGCTTGATCTGAATAAATATCATTTGTTTCTACAAATTCAATATTTGATTTGGAACCGCTAATGGCAATAATTTTTTGGGCTATATCAGAAAATTTGTTTTTCCAATCTGAGGCAAAGTTTATCGGTCCTTTTTCTGTACTTTCAACAAACTTCAATATTCCCCTTATTAAATCAGTAATATA
>CAYGKC010000015.1:0-3335 GCA_964350585.1 uncultured Gammaproteobacteria bacterium | reverse complement strand
TACTTTACTGCAACATCTAGGGCGTTCCTAAGTCCGCTTGAATTTGCCAAAAGAGTCTCGACAGGATACTTGGCAAAATCAGCAGGCGAAGTGGGTGAAGCCAAATAATATACTTCCTGAACACCTTGAAACTCGAATCTAAACTCTTTTAACTCCGGAAGCGCTTCTAAATTCAATGGATTGCAAATATCATGCTTAATGAATTCAAAATCGGCATGTTGAAGTAGATGGGAAATATTATCTTCTGTTCCGGTTAAAAAGTTATCGATGCAAATCACTTTGTTTTCCTTAACCAGCTCATCGCATAAATGTGAACCGATAAAACCGGCTCCACCCACCACCAAAATATTTTTTTTATCAAAAATCACTTTATCAACAGGCATAATTTTAAAGTTAATTTATAAGGAGATTATAGCAAGATCCACCTATTTTTTCAATTTAATGTCATTAAACGTTATAAATTTGTTTAGTGAAAAATTTAATATTCCAACAAGGACAGATGTCATTAATTTGCCAAAAAGATCGTAGATACCAGCAAACTCCACGAAAATATATAAAAGATATATATGCGCCAAAATCATCAAAGCATTTATTAAAATAAACTCACTATACTGAACAACTCGCCTTTTTCTTAATTTTTTACCCTGAAATGTCCATCTGCTATTTATATAAAAACTCCAAGACACAAATATTACGAAAGAAATTGCAGCTGCCCAAAGATAGTACAGGTTAAAATACCTGGTTAAAACGTAATAAACGCACAAATCCAAAATAACATTTGAAACGCCTACAATAGCGAACTTTACGAGTTGAAGAATGAATTCAATAAGCTTAGTTTTCATTTGATTTTATTTTAAAAGCCCAAAATTTATTTAGGGCAAAATTAAGAAATGCGGTTAAAACCGAGGCAATGAATTTAGACAAAAGGTCCCAAATATGCAAATTTTCTACCAAACTGTAAAATATCACGAGATGGAATAATATACTTATAGTATTAGCAATAAAAAACTTAATATAAACACGGTTAAGATTTTTTCCACCATATTTAAATGTCCACTTTTTATTAGCATAAAAACTCCAAGATACCGCCACAATAAATGACAAAACAGCCGCTAAAATATAATATAAACCGAAAAACCTAGTAAGGATTGTGTAAATAAAAAAATCAACAAACAAATTTGTTAATCCAATAGAACAAAAAAATGTGAACTCCTTTAGAATAGGATATTTTTTTATTAAATTTAATATTATTCTCATAAACTAATTATACACAAGGTTGCAATTTAAGCAAAATAGGCAATCTTGAAATATATGCTAAAATATGTTATAAAATAAACTATATGACAGATTTTATCATCAGAGCAAAAAAAGTTACCCTTCTAATTGGCGATATATTTTGCCTATATTTTGCATTGTTTTTAACGCTAATTTTAAGATATGGTATTACAAGCATTTCAGCACAATGGGAAAATCACTTTTGGCCGTTTACACTAGTTATTGTACTTTGGCTCATAGTCTTCTATATCGGAGAACTGTATGAGCTGAAATTCAAGCTTAAAGTTTCTAACTTGTTAGGATCTTTAATAAAACTATTTTCCATAAACGCAATAATTGCAGTTACTGTATTTTACTTTTTATCTCCTTTTTTCGGATCTTTAAAACCTCAAAGAGTGTTGGTTATTGATATAATTATATCTTTAGCGTTAATATTTTTATGGATGAAAATATTTCCGTATATATTCAAATCATCTACAACTGCAAAAACGCTACTGATCGGATACAGTCCTTTAAACGCAGAAATTAGTTCCGTAGTTCAAAAAAAATCCCACCTTGGATATGAATTGCTAGTTGAAGAAAATTTGCCCGAAAACATAAATGATTATTGCCGTAGTAAAAATATCAACCTAATAATAAGCTCAGAACTTTTAAATAAAAACATTGAGACTTCTCAAAAGCTTTATGAATGCATCGCTCAAGGAATTGATGTTTTAAATATCAATAGATTTTATGAAAGAATTACAGCAAAAATTCCTGTTGAAGATATAGAATATGGCTGGTTTTTTGAAAATGTTTCCCAAAAGCCGAAATTAATCTATGACGGACCCAAAAGGGCGATGGATATAGTAGTTGGAGGAATTGGCTGTCTTATATCACTAATATTTTACCCTTTCGTTTATTTAGCCATAAAATTAGATGACGGTGGTTGTATTTTTAGCATCCAAGAAAGAGTAGGTAAAAACAACAAGCCCATAAAACTGCTAAAATTCAGAACAATGAGCAACGCCAATGATGGCGGTAAATGGGGACAAGCCAAAAACACTGTAACAAGAGTTGGAAAATTTTTAAGAAAAAGCAGAATTGATGAATTACCGCAACTTTGGAATGTTCTCAAGGGAGATCTTTCTTTGATAGGCCCAAGGCCTGAATTCGCAGAACCGGTTGCCTTATACTCCAAAGACATATCCTACTACAATATCAGACACTTAATAAAGCCAGGTCTATCAGGCTGGGCGCAAATCAACCAAGAGGGCGAACCTCATCACGGAGTTGATGTAAACGAAACAAGGACAAAGTTCTCTTATGACCTCTATTACATAAAAAATAGAAACTTTGTTCTTGACTTAAGCATAGCGCTTAAGACAATAAAACTCCTTTTAATGAGAAAAGGAGTTTAAGAATTCCTCAACTGAGGAATTTTTTTATTGTTTAGCAATCTATTTTACTATATACTGGCTGATTTTTGACAATAATCTTTTTGCAATAAAGCAATTAGGCTTCTTTAAATTATTTATTTGCCATGACTTCTTTAATTCCTTCCAACCCTCCATTCTACTTTTTAAGTTTTTTCCGCTCGCTCCCCCAGTTCTCATCATAGTTATTATTTCAGGGATATATTTTACCTTGATTTTATGTATTTTCAGCATTCTTAGCATAAACTCATAATCTGCAGCTAAATTCAGATCTTCTCTAAATAAGCCACATTTAAGATATACATCTTTTTTAACAAATAAAGCGGGATGAGGCATTATCCAACCGTTATTTAATTTGTTTTCATTGTATTCTCCCGCTTTCCACAACCTCGTTATTTTATCGTAATTATTATTATTAAAATACGCTATATCTCCGTAACAGGCTTGGGCATTACTTTTTTCAAAAGCTTGGTGAACAGACAAAAGGACATCGTCAGAATAATAGTCATCGGAATTAAGAATTCCTATTATTTCGCCTGTTGCCAATTTGATGCCTTTATTCATGGCATTATAAAGCCCGCTGTCTGATTCTGAAATAATAGTTGTTATTTTATCCTTATACTTCTCTATTATTTCCAAAGTATC
>CAYGKC010000014.1:9552-28335 GCA_964350585.1 uncultured Gammaproteobacteria bacterium | reverse complement strand
ATATTAATATTATTGCAAATTTAGGTGGCAAATAAAAAAATAGTAAAGAATTCAGGTAGAAAAAAGCCAAATAAAAAAGCATCAGTTAAAACTTCCTCAAGAACACTTTTAAAAGAGAAGAAAATAGGAAAAAATAAGGCTGTTCTGCCAAAAGAAATAAAAAAAATACTTGCAAAAAAGCAGGCTGATCTTCTTTTTTTTGATAATAGCTCATCAAATAAAGTACTTCTTTTGCCCAAGAAAAAAAATGACTTAGCAATAAATGTTGCCAGTTCTCCTTTGGACTTTTACTCTTCGCCTCATATTTTGAATTTGGCACAGTTTAAATCTATTGAAAAAACTCTTCCAAAAGAAGTCATTAAACAATTGCAATATGAAGATCTTCCGGGCGGAAAATTGTTAAGTAAATTGAAAGTTTTTGATTTTTTCATTTTAGAAAACAGTGAAATACTTAAGTTTTTTAAGAAATCCAGAAAGAAAAATCAAACAAAATTTACTCCTTTTATCCAAGCAGAAAATACCAAGGTTACTCCGCTTAAAGGGCTGTCTTTAGTTATGCCATTTGTCTATTTATGGCATAAAATTTTCGATTTAATTAAAATTATTTCAATAAGTATCGGTATTTTTAAAATAAAAAGTAATTATTTCTTCTCTAAAGATGAGGAAATTAATATGTATGGATCTGTCCAAGCTATTCCTCTTATAGTCGATAAGCCAAAAGAAAATTTAGTAGAGAAAATACCCAAAATTAAGAATACAAAAAAAATAGAGAAAAGAATAAAGAAAAGCTCAAATGAAAATTATTCATATTCACCAATGTTATTGCGTGTTCGTGGTGTGATTGCTTTTGCCTGTTTTTGCTTATTATTTATAATTCCTTTTTATCTTTTTGACTTTTACAAAGGCGTGATGGAAATAAAGGGACAAGTATTGGGAGAAGTTGAGATGGCTATTGGAGAACTGACTAAAGCCAAAGAAGATTTTATTGTTTTTAACCTCGATGAAGCTGCTATAAATTTTACAAAAGCCGGCGATTCATTTATAGAGGCTCAAGGTAAATTTGCTCATTTAAAGTACTTTTATTTAAAAATATTGCAAATTTTGCCTTTTAAAAACCAATACAAAAGCGCTACGGGTGTTTTGGAGATAGGCAAAAGAATTTCTTTTGCGGGAAAACATCTCACAGACGGTTTGAAAAGAATTACCTCGGAAAAAAATGAACCTTTAACAAATAAGTTAAAATATTTTGATAAGCAGCTCAGTGAAGTCCAATATAATTTAAAAATTGCAGAAAAAAATATTAAAAATATTGATTTTTCAGATATTCCGGAAAATAAGAAAGAGGAGTTTGCAGACCTTCAAACTTATATTCCAACATCAATTTTAGCTATACAAAAAGTAAAAAGTTTGTTTTCACTTTTTTTAGAACTATTGGCTGATAACGATTATAAGAGATACTTAGTTATTTTCCAAAATGATAACGAATTAAGAGCGACTGGCGGCTTTATGGGAAGCTTTGCTTTGATTGATGTGAAATCCGGGAAAATATCAAGTATTACCCTTCCTGAAGGCGGTATCTATGATATAAATATCAACGCAAAAGATTTGTGGAAAAGTCCAAAACCACTTTCAGTTATAAACCCAAAATGGCAAATTCAAGATGCTAATTGGTGGCCTGACTTTCCCAAATCTGCAAAAAACACTATCGGCTTTTATAACCGAAGCGGTGGCCCGACCGTTGATGGTCTCATAGCAATTAATTCGACATGGCTTGGCGAAATATTGAAAGTAATAGGTCCGATAAATATGGAGAGTTTCGGTAAGGAAATTAATTCAGAAAATTTTGAGTTGGAGCTTCAAAAAAGCATTGAGCTTGAAGCTGAAGAAAAAAATAAACCTAAAAAAATATTATCCGAATTAGCCCCTGTAATAATAAAAAAGATATTTGATATTGAAGCCAAAAAAGTCCCAGATTTAGCAACGGCATTGTTAAAGGGATTATATTCTAAAGATATTCAAATTTATTTAAAAGATGAGGATTTACAAAAAATAGTTGCTCAAAATAATTGGGATGGTAGTCAAAAAAATTCTCCTCTGGATTATTTAGGAGTTGTTTATACGAATATCGGCGGAGGTAAAACTGATGCAGCTATTAAACAAAATATTTTTCATAAAGCAGAAATTTATGAAGATGGGACAGTAATAAATACTGTATTGCTTGAACGCTCACATATAGGCCCGTTAGATAATTATTTCACAAATAAATCAAATAGAGAGTATGTAAGGTTTTATGTTCCAAAAGGTAGCGAAATAATTAGCGCACAAGGATTTAATCCTCCAATGAATAAAGAATTTAAAAAATTTGATGAATTTTTAAATGATTATGAAATAATTGCCAATGAATCGATTGCAGATACTGATATAAAATCTCAAACTGTTATTTACGACGAAGGCGAATACTCTGTATTTGGTAATTGGGTGACATTGTCGCCGGGTAAGAAAAAGGAATCAGTAATTAAATATAAGTTACCTTTTAAACTAAGCCCAGAAGATGTTAATAAATATGTGCTCCTACTTCAGAAGCAGTCGGGTTTGAATAGCGCAAATTTTTCAACCGAAATTCTTTACCCAAAAAATTGGAATGCAAAAGATTATTCTGGTGTAGAATCAAATAATGGTGTTTTAAGTTATACTGGCGCACTTGACGGAGATAAATTATTTTGGATAAACTTCACAAGATAACAAAAATAAATATAATTATGCATAAAACAAATTTACATGGTCGAAGTGATGATTTAGAAAAAGACAAACAATTACATGATAAAAAAGGCAATTTTAGTTTTTTAAAGAGAAAAAGAAATAATTTAATTCAAAAGAATTTAGTCGATGTGTATACTGATAATGATGGAAAAATTCCAGATTTGACTAAGTTGGACAATATGCAAAGGCCATTTTGGAAAACAGTACTTTATGCTTTGATTGTTGTTTTAATTTTTCTTTTAGCTGTTGCTGCTGTGGGTTTTTGGTTTTTTAGCAATTTGAATTCCGACAGCACCTTTACAAATAAGAATATTGTTTTAAAAATTGAATCACCAATTGATATCTCATCAGGGGAAACTGAAAACTATTCAATTATAATTTCCAATAAAGAAAAAGTAGATTTGTATAATTTAACTATTGATTTAACTTATCCGGACGGGTTTGAAATGGTTTCTACTTCACCTAAAGCTATGGGTGAAAAAAAGAATTTATGGAAAATTGGCTCTTTAAAGTCGGGAGAGGAAGAAAGATTAGAATTTAGCGGAAAAATTAGAGCTCCGATTAACAGCACTCAAACATTTAAAGCAGTTATGGATTTTAAGCCTGCAAATGTTAATGCCAGTTATCAGAAGGAATCTTACCTAGATGCTTTAATTTCTTCTTCTGATATTGAAATCTCAATTTCTGCTCCAGAAAAAATATTAGCAAATCAAGTTATAGATTACTCAGTAAAAATTGCAAATATTGGTGAAACAGATTTATCAAAATTACAAATTACTGTTGTTTATCCTGAAGGGTTTGTTTACAAATCTTCAGATCAGGCAACCGATGGGGGAACAAATAATGTTTGGACAATATCAAAACTTCCAACACGAAATGTTGGCACAAGTACAAAATCAAATACAAGTACAGACAAAATAATTAATATTAAAGGTATTTATTCAGATGTTAAAAGTTCAGGCAACAGCGAATTAATAGTAAAGGCTAACTTTGAACACGATGGCGAATATATCCTTCAAGCTGAGAAATCAATCACTACTACGGTTGTTAGAGATCAGCTGGATTTGAAAATGATTATTAACGGCTCAGCAGAAGATCAGACAGTTGCTTTCAATGATTTATTAATTTATTCATTAAATTTTAAAAATACAGGACAAGAAGAACTAAAAAATATAGAAATAAAAGCTAATCTGGATTCACAAATCATAGACCTAAGTTCTTTGAATGATGAAAATGGAGGAATAAGAAATGGAAACTTTATATCTTGGACTGGAAAACAACTGCCAAAACTACTAAAATTATCGCCAGGAGAAGAGGCAAATATAAATTTTCAAATTAGAGTAAAAGATTCTTCAGTTATTAATCAAGAAACTATTTCAAAGTTTAGTGTTGAAAGTTCAGCAGAAGCAAAAGGGAAAAGGATCAACTCTGAAAATATTGAAGTTTTGGCAAAGACAAAAACTATCGTAAATTCCATTAGTACTGATTTGGGTGTTGAGGTTAAAGCTAGGTATTATGATAATAATAATATTCCGCTTGGGTCAGGATCGATTACGCCTGAATCAGGTCAAACTTCAGCTTATAATGTTTTAGTATCTCTTACTAATAATTTGCATGATACACAAGATATTGAAGTGTCTTGCATTTTACCAGCCAATGTGACTTGGGATGCTAAACAAAATCATGACACAGGAAATTTGATTTATAATTCTAAGACTAGAAAAATTTCTTGGACTATTTCCAGATTGCCAAAATCAGCAAACGGTGCGCAAGCTAATTTTAATTTGTCTATTACTCCTGCTATTGGAGATGTTGGCAAGGTTTTGGTTCTTATTCCTGAAATTAAGCTTAAAGCTAAAGATATTACAACTGGTTTGGATATTTCTAAAACAGTAAAAGCGATAACAACAGCCTTAAACGATCCAATTCTTGGAAAGACAAGTGGAATTGTAGAATAAAAAAATTAAACAACTAAAAATTTCTCTGTCGTTTATTAGCGACGGAGTTTTTTTATTTAAAGGTAATAATAATTAACTAAAATTAATAATATATTAAATATTTAAAAAATTTTTTTTAAAAAAAACTTGCTTTGTTATTTTTGTCTGTTATAATGCTCTTGATTTAATTTTTATAACTTAATCTGAAATTAATCTTTATTAATTATTAATATATATTAAAAATAATTTTAAAAAGATGAAAGAACAATATTATTCAAAAAAGTCAAGTAGCGGCACCTTAAAGATATCTATATCTTTGTTATTAACCCTTTCATTCATTTTTCCTCTATTTTCCTCTTTAGAGGCAAATGCATATTCGCCAACTCAAGGCAAGTCTCCTGTTGGTTTAAATATCGGGGAGGTGAATGATTATTCTACAGAAATAATTTTCACAGATGCTATGAAGCGATCTAGAGAATGGATTTCTGGCAAAACATGGGAGTGGGATGATAAAAGATCTTTTGATATGGATCAAAATGGATGGATAAAATCTTTACAACAGGATCAGATTGGAAGGAAACTAGTATTTTGGGATTTGCCGGCGGGATCATTTCCAGGAGGAAAATACACTGTATTCTATGATGGCGAAGGAGAATTTACTTATGTTGGAGCGACTAAGGATTTTTCAGCATCCGTGCCCGGAAAGGATGTTATCAATGTAGATAACACTACAAATTTTGGAATTAACCTTGTTAAAACAAATCCCAATAATTATGCAAGGAATATTAGGATAATCTTGCCCGGTTATGAAAGTACTTATAAGACTCAGGTATTTTATAAGCCATTTTTAGATAAAATGGGTGATGCCGGAGTTTTAAGATTTATGGATACAACAAGGACGAATAATAATCCCACAATAAATTGGTCTGATAGAACGTCTCCGACATATTCAACACAAAATAATTCTAAAGGAATGGCTTGGGAATATGTCATTGACTTAGCTAATGCCGCCAATAAAGATGCTTGGATTAATATTCCTCATATGGCAACTGATGATTATGTTAGAAATCTTGCAAATCTAGTTAAGCAGAGACTGAATCCCAACTTAAAAGTATATGTTGAGTATTCTAATGAAGTTTGGAACGGTATTTTTGCTCAAAACGGATGGGTGACAAATAAGGCAACGCAAATGTTTTCTGCATCATCAGAAAGTAATTTTAGCAAGGCGATGAGTTATTATGGAATGAGAACTGCGCAAACTTGTAAAATTGTTAAGGACACTTTTGCAGATCAAAAAAGTAGAGTAGATTGTGTTTTAGGATCTCAAGGTGTTAATTATGGAGTAGCTGATTTGGCTCATGGCTGTTCTCTTTGGAGTCAAGCGCCATGCGGTACAAATCACGGCATTGATTCTCTAGCAATAGCGCCATATTTCGGCCTTCATGTCAGTGATGGAAATGTTGGCTCTTATGCGAATAAAACCACTAGTGATATATTAAATGAACTTCAATATAAAGAATTGCCTTATGCGATAGAAACAATGAAGGGTAATTTTACAAGGGCAAAAAACTGGGGTTTAAAGCTCGTAGCTTATGAAGGCGGACAGCACCTTTTAAATACAAGTCAAAATTCCAACGTACATAACACGTTTGTTGCCGCCAACAGGGATAGAAGAATGTATGATATGTACAAAACATATTTAGATGCTTGGTATAGTAATGGCGGAGATGTATTTACTATATTTAATTATGTTTATCAGCCATCAAGATACGGGTATTGGGGCATATTGGAGAATTTAAATCAAACAAGGGATAATGCGCCAAAATATGCTGCTGTGATGGATGCGGCAACGAAATATAAAAGCGCAACATCGGTAACACCAACTCCAAATCCTACTGATCCGATTAAACCTCCAGTAGAGCCAATTGATCCAATTGAACCAATAGATCCAATCGAAGTTAATAAAATTATAACTACAATTAGTCCTAAGAGCGGAGTATATTATGGCCCGGTAAAGATAAAATTTACTACGAATATTCCGGGAAATACTTATTATTGTATTGGTGCATCATGCAAAAAATATATTAAATATATTTCTAACTCTGAGATTACGATAAATAAATCTTCCCTAATAAAGTATTATTCAACTGATTTGAATGGAAATAATAAAGAGGCTACAAAAATAAATAGTTATACAATTAAAAAGTCACTGACCTATTTAAATACTGATGTTTCTCATAATAGTGGCATTTATAAAGGACCTATATTTGTAAAGTTTTCTTCAAATCAACCTGTAAATAGTTATTATTGTATTGGTGCAGTTTGTCCTTCTTATCATTTCTATAAACCGGGAACTTCTGTAAAAATTGAAAAAACAGGAACAATAAGGTATTATTCAATTAATAGCGCTAACGGTTTTAAGGAGCCAATTAAAGTGCGATTCTATTATATTGTATAATCACTTAATGTATAAACTGCTAAAAAAATCAAGCAAATCAAAAGCTCGGTTAGGAAAAATAAAAACAACCCATGGTGAAATTGATGCTCCCTTTTTTATGCCTATTGCAACTAAGGGAGCAGTTAAAAATTTAAACGCTGAGGAAATTTCGGAATTAGGCGCGCAAATTATACTCTCAAATACGTACCATCTTTATCTCCAGCCTGGTTTGGATATATTGAAAAAGACCAAAGGTCTTCGAAATTTCATGAATTGGAAAGGCCCAATATTGACTGACAGTGGCGGTTTTCAAGTTTTTTCACTTTCTAAAATCAGAAAAATACTTCCGGGAGGAATTGAATTCCAATCACATTTAGACGGCAGTAAGCACTTGCTTACACCCAAAAAGGTTTTAGAAATCCAAAAAATTATAGGTTCGGATATTGCTATGATTTTGGATGTCTGTCCGTCATCTACGGCAGGATATGATGAAGTAAAAGAAGCTGTTAATATTACAACAAAATGGGCAGAGCTAGCAAAAAAATCAATTAAAAGCAGTAGTAATAAAAAACAGAAATTTTTTGGGATAATTCAAGGCGGTATCTATAAAGATTTAAGGCTTAAAAGTTTGAAGGAAATTTCATCTATAGGTTTTGATGGTTATGCTGTAGGTGGCTTGGCGGTTGGTGAAACGAATATTCAAATGTACGATGTTTTAAGCTACATTGTTCCGCTTATGCCCGAAGCTAAACCAAGGTATTTAATGGGCGTTGGAACACCTGATAACATCGTACAAGCTGTTAAAATGGGAATTGATATGTTTGATTGCGTCATTCCTACAAGAGAAGCAAGACATGGTAGACTATATTTATGGAATAAGGGAAAAGAGCCTTGTGAAAACAACTTTTACAAGACTATAAATATTGCAAATTCTAAATTCAAGAATGATTTTTCTGCAATTAATGATACTAATTTAAAGAGTTATTCGAAGGCATATTTATACCACTTATTTAAAACTCAAGAACCTTTGGGTATGCGTCTTGCAACATTAAACAATTTAGACTTTTATTTAAGGCTAATGGGAAAAATAAGAAAAAATATTAAGTTGAATAAGATTTAAACTCTAAACATCCGTAAAGCGGATGTTTTTAGGTTGACAATATTAAAAATAATAGTTATAATTGCTTGGGATTAAGGAGATTGGATATGGTAAATTCCATCGGAAATCTGTCACAATATTATAATGCATATTGTGTTATCGGTACTTTCTACGGAGTCCGTTTGAACTCAAATATAAACCAAAAAGGAGAATCTAAGATTAATAAATCTTCAGAAGTTAAACCTGTTGATCTTACTGCTCAAAGTGATTTAGAACATCGTAATCCGAATAAGGGTTCAATATTTGATGAAAGGATATAAGCTATGAAATGTCGCTTTTGCGGAAAAGTAATATTTCCTTCGGGGAAATTTGTTTCTGCATCTGCAATTTGCACAAGCATCGAATGCATGCGCAAGTGGGTTGCTGAGTTTTCTA
This sequence comes from uncultured Gammaproteobacteria bacterium, assembly GCA_964350585.1. Classification (GTDB taxonomy): domain Bacteria; phylum Patescibacteriota; class Patescibacteriia; order 2-01-FULL-39-33; family 2-01-FULL-39-33; genus JBAYJM01. The sequence continues at coordinate 19,667 of CAYGKC010000014.1, read as the reverse complement.
AGCAATTAAATTTTAGAGGAGGGACAAGTGAAAAAACGTTCCCTTTGTCATAGATTTGGTGGCGATAAGATTTGGCTACTTAAAGATCAGCGTGGAAGGACAAAATGCGGAATTTGTCTAACGAAGCAGGAAAGGCCCAGGATGCCTTTGTGGATAAAATCCAACCTCTAAGCCCCTGAGTTAACACTTGTTGACCGGGGCTATTTTTTTTGGCTAATATTTTTGCTATAATATATATATGAAAAATAGTATTACAAAATTTGATGTTGTAACTGTCGGAGGCGCTACAAGCGATATTCTTTTTTATTCAAAAGATGGTGAGCTTATTTCCACAAAAAATGCCACCAAAGAAAAGCTTTTGGCTTTTGAATTCGGAGCCAAAATTTATGCAGATAAAATTTATTTTGATTATGGCGGAGGAGCAGCAAACGCCGCAGTAACTTTTGCTAGGATGGGACTTAAAACCTCTATTTTATGCAGAGTTGGCATCGATGATAATGGCAAAAATATTCTTCAAAATTTCAAACAAAATAATGTTGGCGTTGACTTTATAAAAGTTGATAAAAATAATAACACAGGCTTTTCGATTATTTTAACTGCTAAGAACGATTCTAAAGAGCATATTGCTTTTCTTCATCGTGGAGCCAATGACTTGTTTTCTGTCGGTGATATGCCTTTATCTAAGATTTCAACCGATTGGTTTTATGTAGGTTCTTTACCAAAAGAAAATTGGAAGCAAATCATTGAAAATTTGATACCATTAAATAAAAATATAGTTTGGAATCCAGGTATAAAACAACTTCAGGATTTATCAGCGGTTAAAAAATATTTACCTCATATTAGATTGCTTTTAGTTAACAGGGATGAAGCGATGGAATTCAGAAAATTAAAGGAAATAAAGGGTTTGATGGCTTATATTCAAAGCTTAGGAGTTGGTATTGTGGCAATTACAGACGGTAAAAATGGAGCCTATGCTTTTGATGGAAAAAAATACTATTTCATAAAGGCAAAGCTAGTTAAAACAATCAATACAATTGGAGTCGGGGATGCATTTGGAAGTGCCTTGACTTCTGGATTAATTTATGGTAAAAACATAAAGGATTCACTTAAATGGGGAGTAAGCAATTCTGCTGCAGTTGTTGGTAAAATGGGAGCTCAAAAAGGAATCCTAAAGTTAGGGCAGATTAAAAGGTGAATTGGTCCGGTGGAAGGTGCGGACCTGAATATTTTTGGGCCCGTTTTTTAATTACTAATTAATTTTTGTAGTTTAAAAATAGCTCCAACAATTAGATAAAAAAATAGATATAATAAAAAAAATAATTTAAATTTTATGTCTGAAAAAAAGTACGTCTATTCCTTTGAGGAAGGTAATAGAGACATGAAGGAAATTCTTGGTGGTAAAGGTGCCAATCTTGCAGAAATGAGCGGACTTGGCATTAATGTACCGCCGGGATTTACTGTCACAACCGAAGTATGTCAATCCTATCACGATAATGGAAAGGTTTACCCCCAAGAAGTAAAAGATCAAATTAACTCTAAGTTAGGTGATTTGGAATCAAAATTGGGAAAAAGATTAGGTGATGCGAACGATCCATTATTAGTTTCAGTTCGTTCTGGGGCTGTTGCATCTATGCCTGGAATGATGGATACAATCTTAAATTTGGGATTGAATGATTTATCAGTAACGGGATTAGCTAAGAAGTCCAATAACCCAAGATTTGCATGGGATTCATATAGACGTCTTATTCAAATGTTTGGAGATGTTGTGTTGGAAGTTGACAGTTCAGAATTTGAAGAAATTTTAGAAGAAGCAAAAAAAACTAAGGGAGTTCACTTCGACACTGATTTAGTTGCTGATGATTTAAAAGAAATTGTTAAAAAATACAAAGCAAAAATTAAAGAGATTAAGGGAGTTGACTTTCCTCAAGATCCTTTGATTCAATTAAAACTTTCAATTGATGCTGTATTTAATTCCTGGAATAATTACAGAGCCATAAGATATAGGGAAATTAACGGCATTAAGGGGTTAATTGGAACTGCTGTAAATATCCAAGCTATGGTTTTTGGAAATCTTGGCGAAACATCAGGAACAGGAGTATGTTTTACCAGAAATCCTTCCACTGGAGAAAATTTATTTTACGGAGAATATTTAATGAATGCGCAAGGTGAAGATGTTGTTGCCGGTATTAGAACACCTCAACCGGTAATTAAGTTATCTGAAATAATGCCTGATATTTATAAAGAATTAGTAGATACATGCGATAAAGTAGAAAAGCATTATAAAGATATGCAAGATATGGAGTTTACAATTCAAGAAGGTAAATTATACATATTGCAAGCCAGAAACGGCAAAAGAACATCTGCTGCAGCAGTTAGGATTGCTGTAGATATGGTAAATGAAGGAATGATTACAAAGGAAGAAGCAATACTTAGAGTTGACCCTAATCAGTTAAATCAGCTATTACACAAGCAATTAGACCCTATTGCGAAACAAGAAGCTGAAGTTATTGCAGTAGGCCTTCCTGCATCTCCTGGAGCTGCTGTAGGAAAAATTGTATTTACTGCGGCTGATGCTTTTGAAAAAGCTCAAAATGGAGAAAGTGTAATTTTGGTAAGAGTAGAAACTTCTCCTGAAGATATCGACGGAATGCATAGCGCCAAAGGAATTTTGACTGCTCGAGGAGGTATGACTTCACACGCAGCCGTTGTAGCCAGAGGAATGGGTACTTGCTGTGTTGCCGGATGCGCTGATATTGTCATTGATGAAAAAGCAAAGACAATGGCCGTAAAAGGAAAGGAAATTATTTTAAAAGAAGGTGATTATATTAGTTTAGACGGTTCTGAAGGAAAGGTATATCTAGGCAAACTTTCAACACAAGACCCTGAACTTTCAGGAAGTTTTGGAATATTAATGGGCTGGGCAGACAGTGTTAGGACAATAGGTGTAAGGACAAATGCCGATACTCCTCATGATGCTCAAGTTGCCAGAAGTTTTGGTGCTGAAGGAATTGGTCTTTGCCGAACAGAACATATGTTCTTTGACGGTGAAAGAATTAAAGCCGTAAGAGAAATGATTTTATCTGCTGATGTTGAAGGTAGAAAAAAAGCCTTGGCAAAACTTCTTCCATATCAAAGAGAAGACTTTATTGGAATTTTTAGAGCTATGGAAGGTTATGCTGTTACAATCAGATTGTTAGATCCGCCACTTCATGAATTCTTGCCAACTGAAGAAAAAGATATTTTTGATTTAGCCAGAGAAATGCAAGTGGATACCGGTACACTTAAAGCAAAAATTTCTGATTTGCATGAGTTCAATCCTATGCTTGGACACAGAGGTTGCAGATTAGCTGTTACTTATCCTGAAATTTATGAAATGCAAGTAACTGCAATAATTGAAGCTGCAATTGAAGTTTCAAAGTCTTGTCCAACTTGCGGAAGATCAACTACAGTTAAGCCGGAAATAATGATTCCTCTTGTTGCTACAACAAAAGAATTTTCAAGCTTAAGGAAAATGGCTATTGATATAGTTGAAAAGAAAATTTCTGAAGCGGGAGTAAAGATAGATTATAAAATAGGAACTATGATTGAAGTTCCTCGTGCAGCTTTGGTAGCAGATAGGATTGTAGAAAGCGGAGCTGAGTTCTTTTCCTTCGGTACGAATGATTTGACTCAGATGGGTGCTGGTTTATCCAGAGACGATGCTGGAAAATTCCTTAAAGAATATGTATCTCAAGGAATTTATGAATATGACCCATTTGAAGTTTTGGATCAGGAAGGTATCGGTGAACTTATAAGAATTGCTGTTAAAAAGGGAAGGGGAGTTAAGGGCGATTTGAAACTTGGTATCTGCGGTGAACACGGAGGCGAGCCTCAGACTGTAGAATTCTGCCACAGAGAAGGTTTGAACTATGTTTCTTGCTCGCCATTTAGAGTGCCTATTGCAAGGTTGGCAGGAGCTCAAGCAGTTCTAAGAGAAAGAAAATAAAATAGAAAAATACTGTCATCCCGGACTTGATCCGAGATATATAAAAGACCGCTCAGTAATGGGCGGTTTTTTAATGTTGTTATTAGGGACTCAATCCGGTTGTCCAAGGTAAGACACTTTTACTTGTCTATTCTAATTTTAGTAGTCATGTCGGACATGAGATAGACATTTCAAACAGGCTGTCATCCCGGAGCCTTTGGATTTCAGCGTATTAATTAACTGTCATCCCGGACTTGATCCGGGATCCCAGGGCAGAGCACATTATTTATTATTTTTATCTAAATTTAAATATAAATAAGGCTAAAGTATTGACATTTTTTGCTAAGTATGCTATAATTAAAGATTGGTCTTTACAACTAAAGAACAATAGTGAATTTATCGCAATCCGGCATACCGTCGGATTTGTGATTTTTTTGTTTAAACTCAAAGGAGAAAGCCATGAAGAAGAACCTCGTATTTCTGATGCTGACGGTTTTGGTTGGTTTGGCATTGACAGGTTGTCCGACAATGACGCCCGTTGCGCCTCCGACGGATAATCCGCCGGTTGTGACTCCGCCCGAAGAGGTGGAGATGGCAAAAGTGAAGTTGACTTTTGGCGAGCTTGAAAAGGCCCAAGAGTTGATGGCTGAAAAAGCTATGACCAATGATCAACTCTACGAGTTGATTATGAACATGGAATCCTCTGTGTCTCGAATCCAGATTCGATTCATCGAGCCCGAGGATTGGGACAGGTTTGGGATGAATGCATCGTGGGCATACAATGACACGGTTGACCTAATTAACGGTCAGGCGAGAGAAACCATTGCGGTGCCCGTTGGTCGTTATCACCTTGTGGTGATGGCTTACGATGATGTTTGGCAGGCACAATTCGTGGCAGATCTTGAAGTCTGTTTGGTACCTGGACTGAACCACGTTGGTCCTATACTACTTCATCAGCTTCCAATGTACCACTACCAGATTTTCGTCGAAATTCCTCAAGGGAATTTTTCGACGGAAGGATGGGCATTGTCAGAAAACATCCGCATTTTTGATGCTGATGGGAATCCGTATTTCGGAGGTAAATGGTGGTGGAATGGTAGTTTGGTTGTATGCGAATTTGATCTTCCGCTTTTTGCGGGACCGGTTGCCATATCACCGGCTGATTTGGATGGGAATGTATTTTCGTTTGACGCGTATGTCTCACCTCTGCGTCAGAGTTTCTGGGTGGAATATGCAGAAAGTGAGATTGCGGCAGAATTGGACATTGACCTGGGATTTGTCAAATGGGTCATTGCTAATGGCCAGTTGTACGACTCTCTTCAGGCAGCGATTGATGTCTGTGAATCCCCTGTGGATATTCGGCTGTTTGCCGGAATCTATCAGGGGCCAGTAAATACTTACAATAAGACGGTAATCGCAGAAGGTGCCGGTGCTGATAAGACTTTTGTTTATGCCCCGGGTACGGTGTTTTTCTCATCTTCTTTTGCGACCAAGGGCGGTGGCGTTCCTCTCGTTCGCCTTTCCAACCTGCAGGTCATTGGCAACGAAGCCAGCCCGCCCTCCAATGGCTACCAAAACGGCGTAATTTTCGCCGAAGGTATCACTTTGGATTTGCAAAATGTGGTAGTTAAAAACAATGCCACGTATTACAACGGCATTGTGACAAACTACTGCAGTTCAGTACGTGTCAATCACTGCGTGATTGATGGTACGGGATTCGGCGACGGCCTGGTTCTATACAATGAACAGGATGTCGTCATATCCAACAGCATCATCTTGGACGCCAGCATAGGCATTTATGCCGACAATGGCGACGTTACCACGGAGTATTGCGTTATGTGGAACGTCGGACAGTGGTCCTATGTTTCCAGGCGCGGATCGTGGAATGACATCCGTCAAGTCGGGTGCTGGCCACTTAACCAGATTAATCCGAATCTGGGAAGTGACTACCGCCTACCTCTGGATTCAAAACTCCGGGGTGTTATCAGTTACGGAGGAGACGTAGGTGTGCAGTTCCCCAACTAACCCCAACTGAAACCCTGACCCCGTGATGGTCAGGCGTTTCATGAAATGCTGGCTAATGTGCTTCGGCCAGCGTTTCTCCTTCTTCCGTCAGTAAGCAGTTCTCGCGTCCTTCGAGAATCGATTCTGCTTGCTGACGGTTTTTTTATTTCCCAAAATTTAAAAATAGTTGTATAATTAAACAAATAGTAATAATAAAAAAATATGAAAAAGTTAATCGCTTATGGAGTAGTGTCAATAATTTTTTGCGCTTCTCTTATGGTTTTTGCAATTCAGGTTGAAGCAGTCACCTTGCCAAACGGATCTGTAATTAAAGCAGAGGGAGCCTTCGATATATTTTTAGTTCAAAACGGACAAAAACATCGTTTTTTAAATCCGACAGTACTAAAAAGTTGGTTTTATAAAAATGATGATGCAAGCACAAAAGGAGTAGATTGGAGTGCGGTAAATTTAAAAGAACTTTCTACTAACGAATTTGTCGCTTTGCCTACAGGTGAAGATGTAGCAGTGACACCGGGAAGTTTTTTGATACAGTTTGGCGTAGGCACAGCTATTTACTCGGTCGGCATCAATAAAGAGCTATATAAACTAGATAATCCTGCAACTGCAGTAAAATTTTTTGGAAAAAATTGGGGGAAAAGAGTAATTATTTTTCCAAAGCATTACACAGATAGATATGGTGAAGTTAAAGGAAGTTTAAATGAGAATTGGTCTGTTAACAGTAAGCCTGCTGATTTGTCCATAACTTACTTTTATCCTTCGGATTGGAAGATTCATAAAAAGGGCGAAGTATTAATGGGAAGTGTTTCAAATATTGAAGGAAGTGCAATTTTTGAGGTTTATGAATATAAAGATGTGCCAAGATCTATTAAAGAAATAGCTCTAGGTAATTTTATTAAAGTTGATTCAGAAATTGAGACAAGAATTGATGGTTATGCTGCCTATAGAGTACAAGGACTTGGAACTTCGGGTGGTAGAAATATAGCAATAGAAGAAACCGTTATTAAAGTAAATAGTAAGATTTATATTATTATGTTTATTGATTATAATGAGTCTGAAGATGTTAAAAACAGCGAGAATTATGTTACTTATCTGAAAATGTTATCAGGAGTGCGTTTTAAATAGCTTAATTTATTTCAGAAAAAAAGAAGGCGGAATAACCGCCTTTTTTTATTTAATAATTCCTTAATAAAATTATATAAGAATTAGATCAGGGAAGTTGTGACTTCCTATAGTACTTTTAAAAAATGTGCACTATATCGCCTATGGGCGCAGGAGATATGCATGAAGCAAATTATTATAGTGTTTCTTGTTCTCTGGGCGAACATTGCAAATGCCGCCTTTGAGAGCTTAAAGGTTGATGCTCCAAGGGGCTCAACAGTATGGGGGTTTTGGAAGAACGCTCCCTATAGATCAGAAATTCCATGGCCCGTATTTCGGAAAGAATTTGCCCGGATGAGAGGAATGGCGGATACGAAAAGAAACTTTAGAACAATGCGACCTGGAATATGGGTGATTCCTGCTCCGGCAGGTTATCATTCTTCACATGCTTTAGCCCCTATTTCTGTTCCGCCACCGTCGGAAATTACTTCTACAGAAGCATTTACAGTGGAACCTGCAACATCTGCTACGGCTATCGCCTCCACTCCAATTCTTCGTCAAGAAATTCTCGTTCCGGTTGTTCCCGATAGTACATTGCTGGAACTTCAAAGACTTCAGAATGAGTTGAATGAACTAAAGCAAAAAGTGGCTAACACAGAAGCGATTATTGCGGGCTATGAGGCAGAAATATCAAAAAGAGATGCAAGGATCGGAGAACTTGAAGCAATGTTGGCAGAGGTAAATGAGCAACTTGTCAAAAACCATCAAGTTATCGCTTCTCAGCAGAATGAAATACAAACACTACTGGGTGACGAAAGGCACTCGGATTTGTATTTCTGGTTATTTGTCTTTGCCGTGATAATCATTCTTGCATTACTTGTTCTGCTTCTGCTTAGAAAGCCAAAAGTGATTGTTCAAAACAACTACCGTGAAGACTTTTTTACTTTGATGGCTATGGCACAGAAATATCTTCTTAAATGGGATTTGCCCCCTGACATGGTACATGAGAAAGGTTTAAACTATATACTTCTGCCGATTATTGGCAGAAATGAAGGGGGAAGGCCTGCAGAAGTTCAAGTGCCGGGGGTGAGAGATCCTGTAAACGTCAGGAACTTAAACAGCTGTATTCGTAAAAATGCCGAGGTGAGGGAAGAATTGGGAATTACTCTTAAGAGCAATACCTGATCTTTTGCAAGATAGTGACATAAACTTGATCTTTGATAACCGGAGGAACTTTGTTTTCCAAAGGCATTCGCTTTTAGCCGGAGGCCAAGCGGTCTAGAACGCTTGTTGTTAAAAGGCAAAGCTTTGGCGTCGTAATTTATTGCGGCGCTTTTTAATTTTTATAAATATTTGATATTATAATCTTATGGAAAAATTAAAAATACAAAATGACTTAAAAAAATTCGCCAGAAAAGACAAGGCTATTTTTTTGCCCCGCTTTTTTAAATGTGGAAAAAATGAATACGGGGAAGGTGACATCTTTATTGGAGTTATGGTTCCTGATATAAGAACTGTTGCTAAGAATAATATTGATCTTATTTTTACAGATTTAAAAATACTTATTAACAGTAAAATTCACGAGGAAAGATTATTATCACTTTTTATTTTGGTTTTAAAATATCAAAAATCAAAAATTTTAACTGATAAAAAGAAGTGTATTGATTTTTATTTAAAAAACTTAAAGGGAGTAAATAATTGGGACCTAGTTGATTTATCTTGTTATAAGCTTTTAGGAAATTGGCTTTTGGATAAGCCTCGCGATCTTCTCTATGAATTTGCCAATTCCGATAATTTATGGAAAAAAAGGATCAGTATTGTTTCTACCTATGAGTTTATAAGAAATGGTGAATTTGACGATACAATTAAAATTGCCAAAATTTTATTGAAAGATAATCACGATTTGATACATAAGGCAGTTGGCTGGATGCTTAGGGAGATGGGCAAAAGAGACATACTTGTTTTGGAAAATTTTTTAAAGGATGAAAATTATAAAAAAATGCCAAGAACAATGCTAAGATATGCTATAGAAAAAATGGCAGATGATAAGAGAAGAGGGTATTTAATAAGATAAGTTTAGTACTTGAATATTTTCAATATTGTGCTATTCTAATTTAAGCGTAACCTACATTGGAGGGATAATTATGGACGAAGTAAGAAGGGTTGCTAACGGCTATCGCGAAATTGCAAAAATTCTTGCAAGATGGCTAAAGGCTTCTGGGCATGCTGGGCGGTACGAGGAATTCACATCGGCAATTGAAAGAATTGTTCCGGGAGTAAATCAAGAGGCAAATGAACTTTGGTGCGTATTACATAGTGCTGTTACTAGTATCACTTCTCAAAAAAGAAAAAGCAAGTTAAAGAAGTTTGCAATTAGGATTGACTCGGCTCTTCAAGATATATCGACTCAATCAAGTCCTCACGTACTTGACCGAATAATAACCGAATTGCGCAATTTCAAGTAGTAAAATTCTGTACTCCGAAGAGGCAATTAAAAACATCTGCTTCCTAGGAGTTTTTTAATCCAATTATCTAATTAATTATTTTTGACTTTATACTGCTTTTTAATTAAAATTAAATGGTGAAACATACATCAACAAAAGCCTGGCTGAATTTGAATTCGGCTGGGCAAAGGCAGAATATATAAAGCCGATTATAATCGGCAATTTTAATATGGCTAATAAGCCTTTTTTTAATAAATAAAATTTTAATTTATGTGCGGGATTTTCGGTTATATTGGCAAAAGACAAGCCGCTCCATTGCTTATTGGAGGATTAAAGGCTTTGGAATACAGAGGTTATGACAGCGCCGGAATATATGTAAAGGGTTCAGGTGTGGTCAAAGCAGTTGGACAAGTAAAAAATTTAGAAGCAAAAGTCGGAAGTGATTTTGTGGGAAATGTTGGAATTGCGCATACCAGGTGGGCTACCCATGGAGTTCCTTCTGAAATAAATTCACATCCGCATAGTGATTGCGGACAAAATATATGGTTGGTGCATAATGGAATAGTTGAAAACTACAGTGAACT
>CAYGKC010000014.1:0-9452 GCA_964350585.1 uncultured Gammaproteobacteria bacterium | reverse complement strand
GATCCTTCTGCTATTGTCCCTCACACCAAAAAAGTCATATACCTAAACGATGGAGAATGGGCTGAATTATATAATGAAAGTTATAAAATATATAATCTTAAAGGTAGTGAAATTGAAAGAGAACCGCAACTTATCGAATGGGATGTGGAGCAGACCCAAAAAGGAGGTTATGATCATTTTATGATGAAAGAAATCATGGAAGGTGATAGTGTTATAAGAAACAGTTTAAGAGGTCGCATTGATGAAGAGAATTTAAGAGTTAAGTTAACTGAATTGGATCCGATTTTAGATAAACTTAAGGATATAAAAAGAATAATCATCACTTCCTGCGGTACCGCTCTTTATGCGGGATGGGTAGGTGAATATCTTTTGGAAGAATATGCTAAGATCCCGGTTGAATGTGAGTATGCTTCAGAATTTAGGTACAGATCCCCAATTGTCGAGCCTGGCACAATGATTTTGTCAATTACTCAATCAGGAGAAACAGCAGATACTTTAGCTGCAATAAGAGAAGCGAAGAAACAAGGCGCTTTAGTTGTTTCAATTGTTAATACTGTAGGATCTACAATTGCTAGGGAATCTGATGCTGTTATTTATAATCAGATCGGTCCGGAAATAGGAGTGGCATCAACTAAAGCCTTTATGTCTCAGGTTGCACTACTTACAATATTTTCAATTAAGATGGCGGAACTAAAGGGATCGGCAGATAATCAAATGAACAAGAATATTGTTCAGCAGATTTTAGAGTTGCCTGAAAAAATAAAAATAATATTAGATAGGAAAGAATTAATAAGCCAAATCGCAACTGAATATTCAGGTTATAATGATTTCCTTTATATGGGTAGAAAATATACATTTCCCATTGCATTTGAGGGCGCGCTTAAACTTAAGGAAATTTCATATGTCCATGCCGAAGGATATGGAGCCGGAGAAATGAAACATGGACCAATTGCTATGATTGATGAAAATTTCCCAACAGTAGCTATTTGTCCTCTTGATAGTGTTTATGAAAAGATGATTTCAAATGTGCAGGAAATTAAAGCAAGAAGTGGAAGAATTTTAGCTATTGCGACAGATGGTGATGACACAGTAAGCAAAATGGCAGATGAAGTAATATATATTCCTAAAGTTAATGAAATGCTGGAACCAATTTTGTGTGTTGTGCCTCTTCAATTATTTTCCTATTATATTGGAAAGAGTAAGGGTTATGATGTAGATAAGCCAAGGAATTTGGCTAAATCAGTAACTGTCGAATAAAAATAAAAATCCTACAAAAACGTCCATTTTATGGGCGTTTTTTAATGTTAAATAAATTGACTGAGATATTTGCATATGGTAAAATCTATAATATTTACAGTTATAATTTATCATGTTAGAAAATACTGAAAAGAAACCAGTAAAAATACTTCTATTACTTTTTGTAATTTTAATACCTACTTTAATTTATTATTTTTGGGGAGATAAGAAGATAGAGGCTAAAAAAATTTCTATGCAGCAACAAAACATTTTACTCCCTAGAAAATATTTACTGCCAAACTTGGTCGAAAATCCTCCTACGAAAGAAATCCCTCCTGAAACAATTAATGAAAATAAGCAATTGCGAGTACCAATATTAATGTATCATTACATTGACAAAGCTCCATCCGAATCAAAGTTACCTACTTTATACACTGAACCTGAAATTTTTGAAAATCAAGTTAAATCATCATTAGAAATGGGTTATAAAACTGTTTTTACTAGTGAACTGGGTTCGTATTTTAAAAGCGGAAGGGCTTTGCCGGATAATCCTATAATTTTTACCTTTGATGATGGTTATGAAGATTTTTATTTTAAGGCATTTCCAATATTAAAAAAGTATAAAGCTAAGGGAGTTTTATACGTCATTGTTGAAAGTGTTGGAAAACCAGGATATATTACCAAAGATCAAGCAAAAGAAATGGTTCAAAGCGGTTTTGTAGAAATTGGCTCACATACGTTAAATCATACAAATCTTTCATCGGTTGATAAAATCAAGGCATTAAATGAGTTGCTTGAAAGTAAGAATAAACTGTCAGAAATTATTGATAAGGAAGTTGTTAGTTTTGCCTATCCCTTTGGAAAGTTTACTTATAGAGATGAGTTATTGGCGGAAAAAGCGGGGTACCTGTCATCTGCTTCTACATTTCCAGGGATAGTACAGAAAAAAACCCAACTTCACACATTATATAGATTACGCCCAGGAAAAAGAATTAGTGCAGATTATATAAATTGGCTGAATAAACAATAATATGAAAATAGGTTATCCATGCATAAACTTAAGTATTAATCTCAAGGCAAGAACTTTGAGGCTCGCAACCTATTCTGAAGAAAAATTTAAGGAAATTGTAGAAAATAACTTAAATTATCTAGGGAAAATTTTAGAGTATAATATTGCAAACGGAATTTTATTTTTAAGAATTTCTTCTGATATTATTCCATTTGCTTCTCATCCAGTTTGTGATGTTGATTGGGCTCAATACTATTCACAGGAGTTGAAGAAGTTAGGATTGGTTATAAAGAAAAACAACATTAGGATTTCAATGCACCCTGATCAGTTTATTTTATTGAATTCACCTAATATAAAAGTTCTTAAAAATAGCATAAGTGAATTACAATATCATGCCAAGCTACTTGACTCTTTAAAACTAAATAATAGCCATAAAATACAAATTCACGTTGGCGGAGTATATGATGATAAAATAAAATCGTTAGAAAGGTTTGTGCTTAATTACAGGAAGTTGCCTTCTAAGATTAAAAAAAGGATTGTGATTGAAAACGACGATAGACTATATTCTTTGGCTGATTGCCTTTTTATTAATAAAAAAACAGGAGTTCCTATCCTTTTTGACGTATTTCACCACAAGTGTCATAATCAAGGTGAAAGCATATCTTTGGCCTTAAAAAAGGCAGCTACGACATGGAAGGAAAAGGATGGCGATCCTATGGTTGATTATAGCAGTCAAAAAGCCCATGCAAGAAAAGGATCACATGCAGAAAGTCTTAATCCAAGAGATTTTCTTGATTTTGCAAAAATTTTAGGCAAAAAAAATATAGATGTTATGTTGGAAATTAAGGATAAGGAAAAAAGCGCGCTTAAAGCATTAGAATTATTAAGGAAAAAAAATAAAAATTAATATGACATTTGAAGAGTACCAAACACAATCTAGAAGGACAGCAAAATATCCTTCAATAGGAGAATCTTATGTTTATCCTACTTTAGGCCTTGTTGGAGAAGCAGGTGAAGTGTCAGAAAAAATAAAAAAAATTTTTCGTGATAGTAATGGTTTAATCTCAGAAGAAAAAAGAGCGGAAATTAAAAAAGAATTAGGCGATGTGTTATGGTACTTATCTCAACTTTGCACTGAATTAAGGATGAATTTAGATGATGTTGCTGCTTCAAATTTGGAAAAATTGTTATCAAGAATGGAAAGAAATGCGTTATGTGGTGAGGGCGATAATAGATAAAATATGAAAACGAGATCAAAAGTTGGAGGCAAAAAAGGCAATCCTGGCTACAGGACACCCTCTTCTTTTAGAGTCAAAAAAAGCATTAAAAATTCACCTTTTGTAAAAAACAAATAATACAAAAATGTCAGGTTTTAGACTAACAAATATTAAAATGAGGCGGATTACTTCGTCTTTTTTTTATTTGGAACAGTTAGATGGACTAAGATTTTTACCAATAATGATAGTTGTATTTTACCATTTGACCTTATTTATAAGTGATTATACGAAATACATATTTATTGATGATTCTTCTGGATATTATCTTTTAAATTTGATGAAAATAAATGGTCATAGGGGAGTAGAATTATTTTTTGTCATAAGTGGATTGATTTTATCTTTGCCATTTGCACGGCAATATATAAAAAATGGGCAAAAGGTAAGTGTTATTAAATATTTTTTTAGAAGATTAACAAGAATTGAGCCACCATATATTATTATGCTGGCTGTTAATTTAATAACCATATACTTATTTTTTGGAGTTTCATTTAATGACTTGGTAAAAAGTTTTTTCTTGTCCGCGTTATATATTCATAACTTTTTTCCAGATTATTATTGGATTAACTATGTTACGTGGTCTTTGGAAATTGAAATTCAATTTTATCTCTTGGCACCTATTTTGTGTTTATTTTATTTATTCAGGAGTAAGTACAGAAGAATTGGCATAATTTTAGTTATTTTATTAATGTCTTGGCTGCTAGAAATTATAAAACTTCCTTTTGTTACAGTTATAAATTATTTGCCGCACTTTTTACTTGGAATGCTACTTGCTGATATTTATATATCAAAGAACTCAAAAATAAATTTCAAATCTTTAAACTTTCCTATTGGAATCGTACTAATTCTGATTATTTCTTTTTATATTAATAATTATATTTTATATAAGTATATTTTATTTTCTTGCATTGCTTTGTTTTATTTGATGGTAATAACCAATGATCTTTGGAAAAAGATATTTAGCGCAAAATGGCTTGTTATAATCGGTACAATGTGTTATTCAATATATTTAATACACCCGATTGCTATAGCAGTAATTGGTTTTAATACTCTGAGTTTAAAGGTTTCTGACTATTTTATTGTCTATTTTATATTTCAATTTATTATTATTTTAACAAGTATAATGCTGGCATCTGCTTTATTTTATATTGTAATAGAACGGCCTTGCATGGATCAAAATTGGCCTAAAAAATTAATCACTTTTATAAAGAATAGAATAACTTCGAAAAAAACAGTTGAAGAAATGTAATGTTTATTTGTTGCTAATAAGTATTTTTAGTGGTATGATTTTTAATCAATGCTTCAGACAGTCTGAATCATTTAAAAATATGTCAAAAATATTTAAATTAAGATCAAAATTCAAACCAGCAGGAGATCAGCCTCAAGCGATAGATAAGCTAATTAAGGGTATTAAAGAAGGAAGTAAATATCAGACACTTCTTGGTATAACTGGGTCCGGAAAGACATTTTCCATTGCCAATGTTATTTCTGAATTTAATAAGCCTGTTTTAGTAATGGCACCAAACAAATCATTGGCTGCCCAGCTTTATCGTGAGTATAAGAATTTTTTTCCTCAAAATAGTGTAAACTATTTTGTCTCATATTATGACTATTATCAGCCAGAAGCATATATGCCTAGCAGTGATACATATATCGAGAAAGAAGCTATGATAAACGAAGAGATAGATCGTTTAAGGCATCAGGCGACAAGCGCGCTTTTAACTCGCAGGGATGTAATTGTTGTAGCATCTGTTTCATGCATATACAATCTCGGAGTGCCTATAAACTATTTAGGATCTTCTATGCATCTTGAAATAGGGCAAAATATTGTTAGACAAGATTTAGTAAGACAATTTGTTAAAATACAGTTTGAAAGGACGCCCGGAGAACTATCCAGAGGAAAGTTTAGGGTTAGAGGGGATGTTTTTGAATTTATGCCTGCTTCTCAAGATGCAATTTATCGGCTGGAATTAGATGAACAAAAAATTAGTTCAATTGCAATGGTAGATAAAATCACAAGGAAAATTGAGAAAGAACTAAATGATATTGTAATATTTCCTCCGAAACACTTTATATCAAGTCAACCGCAAATTAATAGTGCCATAAAAGAAATACGAGCAGAATTAAAGGGCAGAATTAAATATTTCCAAGAAAACGGATTATACCTTGAGGCTGAAAGATTGGAAAGAAGGACTAGGTATGACATGGAAATGCTTAAGTCTTTAGGATTTTGTCATGGCATTGAAAATTATTCCAGGCATTTAGCGGGAAAATTGGCAGGAGAGGCGCCCGATACACTACTATCATATTTTCCAAAAGATAAAGAAGGCAAGCCAGATTATTTTTTGGTTATGGATGAGTCGCATATTGGACTCCCTCAAGTTAGAGGTATGTATGAAGGGGATAGGAGCAGAAAAAGTATTCTTATTCAATATGGCTGGAGATTACCCTCAGCCCTTGATAATAGACCACTTAAATTTTCTGAATTTGAAAAATTAATCGGCCAAACTATTTTTACTACAGCCACGCCAGGCGACTGGGAAATAAGGCATTCTTCACAGCTTGTTGAACAAATAATTCGGCCTACCGGTTTGATTGATCCTCCGATAGAAGTTAGACCTGTATTTGATCGTGCAAAAAATTATTCCCAAATTGATGATGTAATTAAAGAAGCAACTGAAATAACTTCTAAGGGCGAAAGAATTATTATAAATACTTTAACCAAAAAACAAGCTGAAGATTTAGATGCATTTTTGCAAAAAAAAGGTCTCAAATCAAATTACATGCATTCGGATACTAAAACATTTAGAAGAACTGAAATTCTTATGGATTTTAGACGTGGCCTATTTAATATATTAATCGGGGTAAACCTCTTACGTGAAGGATTAGATTTGCCTGAGGTTACTTTAGTGGCTATTTTGGATGCTGACAGGGAAGGTTTTCTTAGAAGTGAAACATCGTTAATTCAGACAATGGGACGTGCTGCAAGAAACGTAAGTGGAAAGGTTATCTTATATGCAGATAAAATTACTGGATCTATTGACCGAGCTATTTCAGAAGTTAACCGTAGAAGAAAGGTTCAAATGAACTATAATAAAAAACACGGCATAAAGCCGCAGACCATTAAGAAAATTATTGAAAATTTATTGGATGTTGAAGAAAAAACCTAACTATTTCCTTTCAATTAAAGGATGTTCTTGATTTCTTTTAGTTCTTTCTTTTAAAAGTTTTAATTCTTTTTTCTTTTCCTTTTGATAGTATTTTTTACTGTTTTTTGCAGTTTCTATTAGTTTTGAGGTATATTCGCCTCCAAGAAAATGGGGAAGAATAACATAGCTTGCTCCGTTATTGTAAAGCTCATAAGCATCTTTAATCTGCCTTCCTGTTAAAATAGAAATAGCTTTGGACTTATTTCTTTTAAGTACATCCAACACTAATTTATTTGTTTCAATTTCTGGAATTGTAGAAATTATCACACTTGATTTGCAAATTTGCAAATCCTCCAAGAAATCTGAATCATCAACATCACCGTAAATTGCATTGATATTTTCTTTATTTAATTGTTCAATGGTTTCGGGATCATAATCAACAACTAGGTAATTTTTAGTTATTTTGGAAATTGATTTAATAATTGAAAATCCTATCCTATTATAACCCAAAAGGATATATGAATAATTTTTTTTCGGAATATCTACTTCTATAATTTTTTTTCGTTCAAAAATTGAAAGTATTTTCGAAAGCCTGTTATATATGGCATCTGAATATATAATTAAATAAGTTGATCCGGCTATCGTAATTAAACCAATAATAGTCACAAAAGAAAGTATTTCTGAACTGATACTACCGGTTTTAATACCTAAAGCAATTAAAATTAATGAAAATTCTGATATTTGAGCAACAGTTAAACCTGCCATAAAACCAGTTTTTTTACTGTATCCCGAAATCCCCATAAGTATCATAACTATTAAAGGATTGCCTATTAGTACAAAAATAGACAAAACTATTGCAGGGATAATTAATTTGGAAATATCTCCGAAAGCCATTTGGCTTCCAAGTATTATAAAAAATGAAATAATAAAAAAGTCTCTAAGAGGTTTAAGCTTGGAGCTAATCTCATAGCTAAAAGGGGACATTGATAGCATTATGCCAGCAATTAAAGCACCAACTTCAATTGAAAATCCGGCATATAGAAAAAGGATGGATAATCCAAATCCCCATGAAATAGAGAATAAGAAAAGATACTCTTGTGACTTTGCAAAGAAATTGCTTAATTTTGGGAGGACAAAATAACTTGTAGGAATAAGTATTGCTAAAATAACTAATCCTTTTAATATTGTAGAAAGAAGAATTGATCCCGCCCCAGCACCGCCAGCCAGTGAAGAGACAACCATTAATATCAAAATTGCAACAAGGTCTTGGACCAATAGAAATCCGATTGAAATTTTTCCATAAAGCTTTTCTAAAGCATCCTTATCAGATAAAAGCTTCATAATAATGATAGTAGAAGAAAAGGTAAGTGCAATTGCAATGTAAACTGAAGTTACTATAGAAAATTTTAAGAAATACGCAATAAAAAAACCAACCAGTGATGTAAATATAATTTGACCTAATCCGGTGATTAAGGAAATTTTACCGACTTCTTTGATAATTTTCGGTGAAAGATGCAATCCTACAATAAATAATAAAAAAGCTATTCCCATTTCTGAAAATAACGTAATAATGTGGCTTTCCTGAATTAGATTCAAAAACAAAGGACCCACTAAAATACCGGAGAGAATATATCCGATTATTAGTGGCTGTTTAAGTAATTTTATAATTGACGATACTCCTAGAACTACAAGAGTAATAAGTGCAATTTGAATAAATGGATCAAGCATGAGGATTTAATATAATATATTTTAACATAAAATTTAATTTTTAAAAATGGCACAGTATTACTGTGTAACATTTTTTCATTCTAAAAAGATGGTAAAAGTTAAATTATAAATCCTATACTAGTTTTATTATTTTAACCATTTTAATAATAGTTGGGATAACTCTCTTTCCTTGTTTCCATAAACGTGATTAGCACCTTTTAAAACGACGCTTTTAAAATTTGGACAGTTTATTGCCTTCATTTTAATTGTGTTTAAGTCCTTATCTAAGGATCTAATAATAATATCATCATGTTCACCTAAAATTGCAAAAATAGGAATATTTATGTGAGATAATTCACAAAAACTAGTGGGCAACCTTAAAAGTGGAAGGTTGTCAGCAGGACAGTTGTCTTCAAATAAATCTAAAAAAGTTTGAGAACTTAAATTATACCAGTTCCATAAGGTGGTAGATAAAATTTTTCTTGGTTGTTTTTTGGAAACATTTTTTTTGGCTTCTTTTAACAGTTGAAGATAATTTGGTTGGTACTTTTTTAATTTTGCTAAGCCAACCATATCCGGTGGAGATGCTAATATAACCTTAGTAATACCTTCACATTTCTTTTTAGATAAGTAATGAATAATTTTATTGCATCCTAAACTGTGTCCCATTAAAATAATACTTTTATATCCAAGCTCTTTAGCTTTATTTACCCATAAGTCTATATCAAATATACACTCTTCAAATCTCTCATAGGTTGTACCGTATCTTTTAGTTTCATTTCCGCCATCTTTTGAATCAATAGAAGTTTTGATATCGTTTATATGATTATATCCTCTGTTGTGCCCATAAATAAATGCATAATTTTTTTTTGATAATTCTTCACCTAAAATTTCTGCAAAATAGTTTTCGATTATATTGCCAGACATTCCATGTGTACATACTATGCAGGTATCTTTCTTACCAGATTCCCAATAAATTGCTTGTAAATTTAAACCATCATATGTCCACCCATGCATAATCTTTATTGAGTTCATATAAAATAGAAACTTTATTATTGTTAACTAATATACTAGTTA